>JBNKYR010000042.1:0-19452 GCA_050300995.1 Crocinitomicaceae bacterium
TCCGCCTCGTTTCTGAATGTCGATCTCCCCGCGGGATTCGGTCACGAAATAGTCTTCGATTTCTTCGTAGATCGAGTGGGTAAGACTGATGCTTCCGCTGCGCGTCATGGCTTCTGCGCGTGCGGCTACGTTCACCGTATCTCCCCATACATCGAAGCTGTATTTTGTAGCCCCGATGATCCCGGCGACCAGCGGTCCCATGTGCAACCCGATCCGGATCTCCCAGTAATCGCGTTTAAGGGCCACGGCAATATCGCGTTCCTTTCGCATATAATCACGGATCTCGAGTGCCGCCAGGCAGGCGCGAATGGCAGGCTCGGGTTTGTCTTCGGTAACCCCGGAAAGTGCCATGTAAGCGTCTCCGATGGTCTTGATCTTCTCGAGGTTGTACTTCTCGATGATCTCATCGAAGCGTGTAAAGTATTTTTCCAGCTGACGGATCAACGCCAGAGGTTTGAGGCTTTTGGCTTTCTGTGAAAAGTCAACGAAATCGGTAAAGAGTACCACACCGTTCTCCACTCGTTTCGGGGAAAATTTCCCGGTGGAAGAAAGTTCGTCGAGCACCCGGGCAGGGAAAATGTTGCTCAGCAACTGGCCGATGCGCTGATCTTTATAGTACAGCGATTTGAATACATCGATCTTACTCTTGATCAGGTTCGGATTGAAGGGGGAGGTGATGTAATCCACTGCACCTTCCCGAAGGCTCTTGATCAGTTTCGAGTTGGGGGTGTCCTCCCGGGTGATCAGAATGATGTAATTGTTACTGGCGCGACTCTGGTCACGCAATTCGTGAATGTGTGAAAGTCCGTCTTCGGATTCTTCCGCGTTCACAAAGATGATTCCGATCTCTTTTTTCTTGATCACCGCAAGGCCATTCTCCATTGAGTCAGCGAGGATCACATTGTTTCCACTCCCTGCAAGGATTTCCTTAAGTCCGACCCTGATCTTCGGGTCGCTATCGACAATCAATATGTTGATATAACGCTCCATGGATCAGTCAATAACGTCTGCCGAAAAAGGAATATTTAAAAGATGAAGAATTTTTTGCATTACCCGGTCCACTGCAGAGTCCGGACAAGAGGCCCCGGAAGTGATGATAATCCTTAAGGGAGACCGTTCCGGAAGGAAGGTCTGGTGGGTTTCCACATTGTGGATATGGATGTTGAAGGCATCGATCTCGGAACGTGACTTGATCTCATCGGCGTTCTTGATGAAATACGTTTTGAACTTTCCTTCCAGTAATTCAACGAGGTGAGAGGTATTGCTACTGTTGTATCCACCCACAACGACGGCCAGATCGGCATTCGAATTCAGTAGCTCCAGGGTGGCTGATTGATTATCGTTGGTGGCGTAGCAAAGCGTGTCACGGGTGTCCGCAAAATGTTCCCGGATCTTTTCAGCACCGTATTTCCGGATCATGGCATCGCGAAGGTAATCAGCGATCTCCTGGGTTTCCGAGGCAAGCATTGTTGTTTGGTTCACCACTCCGAACTTTTCAAGATCGCGTTCAGGGTCAAAACCATCCGAGAGTTTGTTCACGAAGAAGGTTTTGAATTCTTCGGTGCTGTGCTTTCCCAACAGGTAATCAGCCAGGAAGCGTGTTTCGCGCATGTTCCGGACGATCATCGATGCCGAGTTCTGACGGCTGTGTGAAAAGGTCGCTTTCGTTTCCTCGTGTCCGTATTTACCGTGAATGATAATGGTATAATCGTTTTCTCCGAGACGGACAGAACGGTTCCATACTTTCTCTACGAACGGGCACGTGGTGTTGTATGTATGTACATCAATGCCTTTTTTGGTAAGCAGGTCGCTGATTTCCACCGTGGTTCCGAACGCCGGAATGATCACAATGTCGTCGCTGGTAATTTCGTCCCACGGCACCAGTTGATTGCCGTCGGTATCCTGAATGAAACGAACCCCCTGGCCGAGCAGGTCCTGATTCACCTCGGGGTTGTGGATCATCTGGCTGAGGAGGAAAATGCGCTTGCCTGGGTTCTCCTGGATAGCGTTGTAGGATTTTTCAATGGCGTTCTCTACACCGTAACAGAACCCGAAGTGACGTGCGATAATGAATTCCACATCTCCGAATTGCAAAGTGGTAGGCGAGAAGTCCTTTTTACGCGGGTCTTCCAGCTTCCGTTTGGCTTTTACCTTGCTGATGATCGGCGATCGGTAGTAATCCGGGATGTCGAATTTTTTCATTATTCAAATGTAACAAAAAAGCCGCCCGCCTTACAAGGCGAGCGGCCATCCGTCGTTTTTGGTTTATGAAATCCTATAGCAGGGGGACGTTCTGGTCTTTGTTGTGTTTGACTACATAGGTCATTTTCAGTTCTTTGCTACCCATCGCTTTGAGGTTTACTCTCCATTCCACGATTCCGGTACGACTGTCGAGTTCTCCTTTGCTCAGTTCATCTGCAGTGATCTCGATCTCAGGATTCTGGGTGATTGGGAGCTGATCCTGAACAATTACTTCGATGTTGGAAGACTTCAGGTTCTTGATCTCGATCGCCCATGCAAAGGTGCGTTCCATTTTAGGGCCGATTACTTTGTCTTTGCATTCACGCTTCAGCAGAGTGCGCTTCACAATGATGTTCGGATCTTTTCCAAGGCTCAATTCGAGGGTGTCATCCATGGTTGTAGGGTCGAGGTAAGTTTCTCCGATGTAGCTACCGTCAAAGAAGATGTTTGCTTTGGCCGGAACAAGTTGCAGCTCATCCAGTTTGGTGAGTTCGGCTACAAGATATGCGGCGGCATCGTATTTCGGAACTGTGTAGTATTTATAGTTCGCCGCGAGATCAATGTTTTTCACGAGTACCATGTGTTGTTCGTTGTTGGATTTGATGGTGTAAGGCAGGTCTATTTTGAATTCAGCGGAGATCACCTGGTCTACCACCTGTACAAACTGATCGGATGTCAAGGCATCAATGGTTACTTCTTCCGCACCGGATACACTGGAATACATGGGTTGATTGGAAAGTTTCTTTGCTTTCTGCTGGAGGTCAAGCTGTTCTCTTTGTCCTCCGCCTGAATATCCGTAACCGTTGTAGAAATCTACATACCATGGGTGCAGCGTTGGCTTTGTCTTGTTGTGGTATGGGTTGTTGGTAGAGATGGTCAACGGCACATCCTCCCAGTCGATACCGGTGCTCTGAAATACCTGGGCTTTGTAGTTCAGGTTCACTTTTCCATTCGCGATCTCGCTTCGGAGGTCGTACATCGGGATCCATCCGGCACCGGAGACGAGGTAGGAGATGTCCAGTTTTCCTTTTGCGTAATCGTCCGCTTTGAGTGTTACGATAATACGGTGAACCGGTCCTTTGGGCTTCGAATTGAGGTCGGCATTGGTTTGCCAGTTTCTGAGGGTAGTCAGGCGGTTGTTCATGCCGGTACGAATGTCTGTCTTGATGTTCTTCTCGCGATTGAGCTTCAGGAGTTTTTTATTGACTTCCGACATTTTCAGCATGTAGTAGTCGATGGCGTCTTTGAGTAAGGCAATGGAATCGTTGACTTTTCCCTGACCTTTGATGGCGCCGTTGTTGGCAAGGATGTTTTTGGTTGCCACCATGATGTCGATCTCGTCCTGCAACTCCTGAATTTCATAGTTCACGGTTCTGATGGAATCTTCCAGTGCACGGATGTCTCGTTGCACCTGTAGCGGCAATCCTTCCAATGGTGTTTCCTCCGGTTTCGGATAGAAAATACTGTACTTGGAATCGAGAATAATCACACTTCCGGAGGCCTTTACCTGGAGACTTTTCGCATCGATCATCGGGCTGACGCCTTCAATGATCACTTCGGTAACTCCTTTTCCGATACTATAGCCGGACGTGCGGTAGATTTGTGCTCCCTGGGTGTAAACGGTCACCCGTTTGATCTCCGATGGAACGATTTTTTCGTCTGTTGCACCAACCTGTGTGATGATCATTACGGTGCAGATGATGCTGAATAACTTTTTCATGTTTCGCATTTTAATTGAACAATGGTCAATTTTCAGAAGTTGTGTAGTAAAGATGATTTCCATCCGGAAACTGTGGGCTGGTACAGGTGAATCCGACAGGCGTTCAAAAAATGTTAAAAAAAGTTCGTTTTCCTCACGGACGAGAAACGTTCTTGGCTGATTCGGCGTACATTCCGACATGTTTCCCTATTATAAGACAATGCGTAAATTATTCCGATCCCGAAAGGTTCGCGGCTTGTTTGCTGCGGGTGCCTTGCTGTCCGAACTTGGACTTGCGCTTCTGTTGATCGCCAATTTTGGAGTGACGGCGGTGAGTCGTCCGTATGTGACCAGTGATCAGGATCAATTACCTGAGGTGAAGGTGGCGATCGTTCCGGGAACGGTCAAGTACCTCCGGAGTGGATACATTAACCGGTACTTTGCCTATCGGATTGATGCGGCCGTTGAATTGTACCGGAGCGGGAAGGTGACACATCTGCTGATCAGTGGAGATAACGGTCGGAAGGATTACAACGAGCCACTGGACATGAAGATCTCACTGATGGAAGCTGGGATTCCTGAATCCGCGATTACCCTGGATTACGCCGGGTTTGATACCTACGATTCAATGATCCGGGCACAGGAAGTTTTCGGGCAATCAGAATTCATTGTCGTCTCCCAGGATTTCCAAAATGAACGGGCGGTGTACATCGCCCGTTCATTTGGAATCAAGGCGTACGGCTACAACGCAAGGGACGTTACCCAATACGGTGGCTTACGCACGAAGGTTCGCGAGTTTTTTGCCCGGGGAAAAGCGTTCGTGGAGGTTATGCTGGGTGTCCAGCCAACTTACCTCGGAGAGAAAATCCTGATCGATTAGCGATCAATCGAAGGTCACCCGTCCGATCGCGAACTTACTTCTGCCAAGGTAGGTAAGGAGCAGTACTTCCGTTTGCTTGTTGTAACGGATAATTGTCGCGTCATTACGAATGATCTTGTACCTCTTTGCACGGTAGTAATCCGAATTTTTGTAGTCGATGACACATTTGGTGGTCATCTTACCATCGGGTGTGATGCGTGAGATCAAAAGTGCTTCGCCTCCCAGCTTTTTCTCATCGATCTTGGACATTTCCTCGCGTTCAGCCGGATCAAAAGTGCTCAGGCGGCTACCGTTTCGCATGATTACCAGATCATTGCCCTGATTGAAATAAATATATCCGCCCGAGTAGGTGTGGTGCTTGTCGTAACGGGTATGATTGAGAATTTCACCATCGACAGAAACACGTGTTACCACAAGATCTGCGTAGTGGTATACTGTTCTTGTGGAGGTGGTTCCGTTCGAATTGGTGGTAGTCACATAGGTCACGTAGAAAACCTCTCCGACAATGGACATGGAACCATCATTGTGACGGATAATATCCCGGAATTCCAGATTGCTGAGTCCGAGGTCACGTCCTTTGTCTTCCTGTTTTTCGGCTTTCTTCACCTGACGATCGGACCAGCCTTCCGTGATAAATTCCTGGCTGAATTCATCCGAGATCGAGTTGCTGATGTCACCGGTTTTAGGATTCACGGTAAAGAGAAAAACACCATCAATCCCGATCCCTTCTTCCTTGCGATAATAACCGCTTACGTAGAGTTCGTTTTTGTCGTTGATGTACAGTGCGATATCAGCCACGATTTTGTCACCCAGGTCAATAGGAATAACGTCTCTTTCGTCATTGGTCAGGGTAGTGATCTCGTATTTTGTAGGTCCTGTTTTAATGCCCAGTTTCCGGTCAGCAGGAGTGAACTTTGATCCCAGGATGTACAGTTCGCCTTTCGCACCTAATACAAATTGTTTCAGCGAATAAGCATAATCAGTTTCCTCAAACTCTACTTTTTCCTTAGAAAGGACCTCATTGAGTTTTTCATCGTATACCTTGAAGAAGAATTTTTCTTTTTCATCCTTCTTGTACGGCGGGTTCACGACAATCAGCATGTACTCATTGCCCTTGGAGGCACTGAGGGTATATTGAATCTGATTGGGTTTTCTTTCGTAAGGCTCGGAGTAGATCTCAATAGGTTTTTCCAGTTTATTATTTTCCCACTCGAGTCGCTGAGCATAAAGATTCACTACGTGCTCATCGGTCATGACTTTGGTACTGATCAGGATATAGGATTTTTTGACCCTGATGATCCCTCCGATGATGTAATCGTCATTTTCGAACTGGTCCGAGATGTCCATCAGATTCACCGGTTTCATGTTGTTGTCAAAGCGCTGAAGGAAGTAATTCCAACCGCCGGGACCGCGAATCGGTTCTTTTTTGAGGATCACGTAGCCATCATCCGTTTTGAATGCGCTGATGATGACTACATCGCTGCTTTTTTCAAGCGGGAGATCGGTGAATTCAATTTTTGAGGTCTTGTCGAGAACATCTTCAGACTGACCAAAGGCAATCCCTGTGAAAAGGGTAAACAAGGAAATCAACAGGAGAAATCCGGTGGTTGTAAGCTTAAACATTGTTTGTTGGTTGAGAATTAAATAATTGATTGTATTTCACGTACGAATCGTACTGCAAGATTATTTGCGTCATCGAGCGACCGGCTTTCCGAATAAATACGAATGATCGGTTCGGTATTGCTCTTGCGCAGGTGTACCCATTCCTTGCCGATATAGATCTTCACGCCATCCGTGGTATCTACTTCTTCGTGAATGTACTGCTGCGCCATTTCCTTGAGAACTTCATCCACGTTGATCTCAGGAGTCAGTTCGATCTTGTTTTTCGAAATGGTGTATTTCGGATAGCTGTCGCGTAGTTCGCTGACCTTTACTTTGCGTTCTGCCAGTAGGGACAGGAAAAGAGCGATGCCCACGAGTGAATCACGGCCATAGTGCAGTTCAGGGTAAATGACTCCACCGTTCCCTTCACCGCCGATTACGGCATTGACCTCTTTCATTTTGGTAACCACATTGACTTCTCCCACAGCCGAAGCATGATACGTTTGCCCGTAGCTTTCGGTAACATCGCGTAGAGCACGGGTGGATGAAAGATTGGAAACGGTAGCACCCGGTGTTTTGCTCAATACATAATCCGCAACGGCTACAAGGGTGTATTCTTCACCGAACATGCTACCATCTTCGCACACCAGTGCCAGGCGATCGACATCCGGATCTACTGTAATTCCCAGATCAGCACCTTCCGCCTTGATCTTGTCGGAAAGATCCGTAAGGTGCTCAGGAAGCGGTTCCGGGTTATGTGGAAAATGACCGGTTGGTTCGCAATACAATTTCGAGATCTGTGTAACACCCAGCGCTTCGAGCAGTGCCGGAACGAAAATACCGCCGGTGGAATTTACAGCGTCCACCACCACAGAGAAGTTGGCATTGCGAATTGCTTCAGCATTTACCAACGGAAGTTGCAGGATAGCATCAATGTGTTTTTGCAGGTAGCTCGCGTCTGAAGTAATGGTGCCCAGTGAATCCACATCGGCGAAGTCAAATGCTTCCTGTTCGGCAATGGAGAGTACTTCGGCGCCGTCAGCACCGGAAATAAATTCGCCTTTTTCGTTCAGGAGCTTCAGTGCATTCCATTGCTTCGGGTTGTGGCTGGCGGTCAGGATAATTCCTCCCTGAGCCCCTTCCATCGGAACGGCAACCTCTACCGTAGGTGTGGTAGAAAGACCGAGATCAATCACATCGATCCCGAGGCCAATCAACGCCGAAGAAACGAGGTTAGAGATCATGGAGCCTGAGATCCGTGCATCGCGACCGATGACCACGCGCACATTTGAATGGCGCTGTTTCAACCACGTGCCATAAGCCGAAGCAAATTTAACCGCATCCACCGGTGTCAGGCCTTCGTTGACCTTTCCTCCGATCGTTCCACGAATACCTGAGATGGATTTGATCAATGTCATATCTAGAGCGAATTTTTAAGAGCGATCATTTTCATGCAGGCCACCGCGCATTCCACGCCTTTGTTGCCGTGCTTGCCCCCGGAGCGATCAATGGATTGCTGCTCGTTGTTGTCTGTGAGCACACAGAAAGCAATCGGGGTGTTGTATTTGAGTGTTACGTCCTTGATACCAAGTGTTGTTCCTTCGCACACAAAGTCGAAGTGACGTGTTTCTCCCTGGATCACTACACCAATTGCCACGAGACCGTCCAGGTGTCCTTTTTCGCAGAGGAACTGACAGGCTAGCGGCAACTCGAAAGCGCCGGGTACAAAGTGAACTTCAATGTTTTCTTCCTTCACTCCATTTGCAAGCAAGGTTTCCCGTGCTCCCTTCAGGAGGTTCAAAGTAATGTGATCGTTCCACTCAGAAACAACAATGCCGATATTAAAATCGGCACCGTCAGGAATAATGTCCTTGTTATATTCGGATAAGTTACGATTTGCAGTCGCCATTCTTATTTAGAAGTGGTTTTGTTTCTTGCTCGGGCAAGATACTTATCGATCTGCTTCTGCGCAGCAAAGGCAGTGTACTCATCTTTGATCTTCTTGTATGCTTCAACGGCTTTGTCGAAGTTCTTGATCTCTTCCGCGCACAACCCGGCTTTCATCAGGTAGATCGGAGAAGTGAATTCGTTGTCGCTCATTTCAGCTGCTTCGATGTAAAGGTTGGCTGCCTGCTCGTATTCTTTCAACTCGGAATGACAGTCGCCTTTCAATCCGATCGTCATGATGTGTACATACGTATCGGAAACATCCACACCTTCCAGTTCGGTCAATGCTTTTTTGTATTCACCTTTTTCCATCAACTGGCGTGCATACACAAACTGTGCGATCTCACCACCGACTTTTCCGTCGAATTTTTTCACAGCCGCATTGAGTTCATCGATTGCAGCATCAGTTGAATCAGCCACGGCAAGGTTCAGCCCTTCCCAGTAAGCATCTTTCGACTCTTCGTTCGCAGGTCCGTAGATAAATTGACGGTAAGCAAAGAAACCAAGGATAAGTACAGCGATTCCTCCGACAACCATAGTGGTGGTACGCAGCTTCTTGTTTGTCTTAAACTGTTCCTTGATTTGTTCTCCTGAAATATCTTCTAGCATTGTCGTATTTTAAAGCGGAGCAAAAATAGAGTTTTTTTTGGACAAAAGAAGTTCACGGCCCGGAAGAATTTCGCTCAAATTGAAGTAAATTTGTCGGGATGCATCTGCAAAATCTATATCTCGTCAATTTCAAGAACTACGAGGAGTCGGAGATCACTCTTTCCGAAGGGATCAACTGTTTTGTGGGCGACAACGGTGCCGGGAAGACGAATATCCTGGATGCGGTGCATTATCTGAGCATGTGCAAGTCGTACATGAATACCATGGATCGTCAGAACATCCGCTTTGATCAACCATTTTTTGTGGTACAGGGTGACTGGCAAAAGGACGGTGCCACCGTGAACATTCATTGCGCTGTGAAGGTGGGAGCGAAGAAAGTGTTTCGCCGGAACAAGAAGGAGTACGAAAAGCTGGCAGATCACATCGGTCAGTTTCCGGCAGTGATGATTTCTCCGTATGATCGCGATCTGATCTCAGAAGGAAGTGAATTGCGCCGGAAGTGGATGGACGGGATCATCTCACAGTTCGACCGCTCTTACCTGGATGACATTCAGCGCTACGCGAAAGTCCTTGCGCAACGGAATGCACTGCTGAAGAATATGGCGGACCACCGCTTGTTTGATCGTGAGTCGATCGAGGTGTGGAATGCACAGATGATTGATCTCGGGACCCGGATTCACGAGAAGCGACAACGTTTCCTTGCAGAATTTATTCCGGTATTTCAACGTCACTACGATGCCATTGGGTCGGAAAGGGAAGAAGTACACATGGAGTACCGTTCGCAACTTAATGAGATGCCACTGGAACAATTGCTGGAGGCGTACGAACGGAAGGATGCGGCGTTGTGTTATTCATCGGCGGGTGTACACCGCGATGATCTGATCTTTCAGATCAAGGGACATCCGGTAAAAAAGTTTGGTTCGCAGGGACAGCAGAAATCATTCATTATTGCGTTGCGCCTGGCCCAGTTCGAGTGGTTGAAAAATCACCTCGGAGTAACACCTGTTCTACTGTTGGACGACATCTTTGACAAGTTAGATCACACCCGTGTAGAACGACTGATGCACCTGGTGGCCGATCATTATTTCGGGCAGGTGCTGGTTACCGATACCGATCTTTCGCGTGTGCAAACCGTGTTCTCCGGCAATGATCTTGAAAGCAAACTCTTTGAAGTAAAAGAGGGGAAAATAAATGCGTTTAATCCGGAGGAAGTGTCATGAGCGATCTGAAGCGTACATCGAATGAAGCTCCTTTAAAAGAAGTGATCGACCGTTGGTTGAAAGCGTATGGTTTTGATCGCAAGATGAAGGAAATGGATGTCATTGCGGCCTGGCCCGAGCTCATGGGAACGGCTGTGGCGCATCGTACAAAAGACATTTCCATTCGTGGGAAAATGCTTTACCTGACGATGGATTCATCGGTGATGCGTGATGAACTGGCGCATGGAAAGCAGATCATTATTGAACGGCTCAATCAATACGCCGGCTACGAGATCATCAACAATGTCTGGTTCGGATGATCACTGAATGATCACCGATTTCCGCGAGTTCCCGTACGCTGAGAAATACCCCAAAGCCTTGTTATTCCAGTTGGTTATCGGATTGGCAGGTGCCGCCACGGCTCCGCTACCTGCGGTAATTGCGATCAACTGGTTGTAGTAATCATAAACACGTACGTCAATAGAGCGCAGTTCCATGGAAATGGTGTCGCCGTAATCGAAGAATTCAATACCGAAGAGCGGGCGTTGCAGGTAATTGCCATCGGTGAACAAATCATCCTGAAGGAAGAGTTCAGAAAAATCGTCGAGTACGTTTCCGTTCTGCGACAGCACGATGAGATAATTGTTATCAATATTCGGTGGGTCCTGCAAATTGAGATAAACGACATAACCGCTGTCAAGTCCGAAGAAGCCGGGAATGAACTCGTAAGTAATGTCATCGAGTTGCACCGGATCCTGCAGGTAACAGCTTGCTTCGTAATTTACACCGTTGTACATGACGTTCATGGTATACGTGGTATTGAACTGCGGAATGTAGTTCGTCAATACGTAATTGCCACTTCCGGTGGAAGGCACGTTGATGGCATTCCCTGATTGATCGGTGATGGTCACGATGGCATTGTCCACCGTTGGTGAAGCAGATGCATCAAAGTAATTGGAAGTGATGGAAACCCGAACACGCACAGTGCTGTCTTCGGCCGTATAGTTGGCTTCGATCACCACCTGCGGATTTGCTTCGTTGAGGTCCACATCGATCACTTTCTGACAAGCGAGAATGGAGAGGGCTACAATGCTGAATAGTACGATCTTTTTCATCTTACTTAATATTGAAGTTATAGGTGATCGAAGGAATGATCTTGAATAATGTTGTTTGTACGGCCTGTGTTTCACTTGGATCATCCGGGTTCGGCTGGAACGTGATGGTATAAGCATTTTCACGGGCGTATGCGTTATACACCGAAATGTTCAGGTTGTGATCAAAGTGCTTGCGTTCTTTCATGTACCAGGTAAATCCGAAATCCAGACGGTGATAGTCCGGCATGCGGTATCCATTGCGCTCGGTGTAATAAGGTACGATCTGTCCGTTGATCTCGTATTTTCCGGAAGGGAAGGTCACAGCGGCGCCGGTGTAGTAGATCCAGTTTGCGGAGATCGCAATGGATTTATTGATACGGTACATCACTACGATCGCAAGGTCGTGGATGCGGTCCTGACGGGCTGAGAATTCTTTCCCTTCGTTGATCTGGTCAAACTGACGCAGGGTGCGTGAAAGGGTGTAGCTGATCCATCCGGTGATCTTTCCTTTTTTCTTTTCGATCTGCAATTCCGCACCATATGCACGTCCTTGTCCGTACACGAGTTCGCCTTCCACCTGGTCGTTGAGCACCAGATTGGCCCCGTTACGGTAATCGATCTGGTTGGAGAGGTGCTTGTAGTACCCTTCCAAAGAGATACGGAACATGTTCTTGTTGAGGTTCTGATAGAAACCGAGAGCGATCTGATCACTGATCTGTGGTTTCACATTATTTGAGCTTGGAACCCATACATCGGTAGGACTGCTTGTCGTCGTATTGGACAACTGATGCAGGTACTGGTAGTTACGGTTGTAGCCCAGCTTTACGGAGTTGTTTTCCGAAATAATGAAACTTGCCGACAGACGTGGCTCAAGTCCATGGTGGTATTTGATCGTTTCCCAGTTATCGTATTCTGTGGATGAAATCTGGTTTCCTTTTTCATCGAACTCGTAGGCGTTTCCTTTTCCGATCAGGTCAAAGCCGGAGTAGCGGAGTCCGTACATCACGTTCATACGGGAACCGATGCGCATTTCATTCTGGACGTACGCGCCAAGTTCAATGGCGTAACGCGAGTTGAGTATGATCTCGTTGAAAGATTCGTTGCTTCCGGTCAGCGCTCCTGGCTTAAAGGTGTGGTGAATCGCATTGATCCCAAACTTCAGGGTATTGTTGCTGTTCAGGTAGTAGGAAAAGTCCTGCTTGAGATTCCAGTCCTGAATGGATGAACGCACACCGAAGCCATCATCGCCCGTACCGATTGTAAATTCATAGTTGAAGTTACTGAATACAAGAGTCGTGTTGGAGAACAACTTCTGACTGAAGATATGATTCCAGCGAAGTGTACCGGTGGCATTTCCCCAGCTGAAGCCGAAAACATCGCCGAGTGCAAACTTGTCGCGACCGAAATAACCGGAGAGGAAAATACGGTCTTTTTCCGTAATCCGGTAGTTGGCCTTGGCGTTGAGATCGTAGAAGAACAACTTGGTATCGTCGGGGATGTCCTGATTTTTCGAAAGACCAAGAAACAGGTCTGCATAGCTGCGTCGTCCGGAAATAATGAACGATCCTTTTTCTTTCACGATCGGTCCTTCAAGGGTCAGTCGGGAAGAAATCAGTCCCAGTCCGCCGGAAGCACCGAAGTGTTTATTGTTCCCATCACGCATTTTAACGTCCATTACGGATGACGCACGACCGCCGTATTCTGCAGGAATTCCCGATTTGTACAGCGATACATCCTTGATCGCGTCCGAGTTGAAGACCGAGAAGAATCCAAGCAGGTGAGAGGCGTTGTATACCGGAGCTTCATCCAGTAGAATGAGGTTTTGATCTGCACCACCCCCACGGACATAAAAACCGGCGTTTCCTTCTCCGGCACTTTTTACTCCGGGAGTCAGCTGAAGGGTTTTCATCACGTCTTTCTCCCCAAACAGTACCGGTACCGTCTCAATATCTCTCGGATCAAAGCGGGTAACGTTCATTTCGGAAGAAGTGATATTGTCGTTCTCTTTTACAGCACTGACCTGCACTTCCTGAATTTGCTGAACATCTGCCGGGATTTTCAGTTCAACGTTCTGTGTGATGTCTTCTTTGAGATCCACTTTCAACTCAAACGGATCGTATCCCGAGGAGCGGTAAACCAGGGTATATTGCCCGGCATCCAGCGTCAGGGAATAGAATCCGTAGGCATTGGTAGTGGTTCCCACGTTGGTGAGTTCTTTCACTACGACCACTGCTCCGAAAAGGTCTTCACCATTTCCTGCATCCTTGATGGAGCCGCTGATGGTGTAGCGTTGGGCATGGGAAAAAAGGCTGCCTGTGAGAAGCAAAAAGAGAAGTGCAAGTTTCTTCATTTGGAATAAGGTAAATCAACTAACATAATTTCATACCGTCTGTCAGACGGAGAAGTATGCTGTTTGGTTACAGGGTACAAAGATAAAAATGGGATTTGCATATCTGAAAAATATCCGAAACCGGATGAAAGGTTGTTCCATCCGGTTTTGCGGGAGTATTCATGGATAAATCGGAATTCTACTTTTGAACTACCAATCGTTTCTGCACTGTTTGTCCTTCGCTTTGCATGTGTAAAATGTACATGCCTCCGGCGAGTTGTGGCAATTCGATGCTGGTAGGCGAAGAGATGCTTTCTCTGTACTGATACACCAGTTGACCTGCCGGTCCGTACACGTAAAGGGATTCGATCTGAGTTCCGTTCGGATACACGGTGAAATGACCGTCAGAAGGATTCGGGCCGATCTGAATAACGTCTGCCGTCGGTTCGGAAATTCCGGCTGTATTATCAAAATGAAGTGAGGTTTTGGGATCACCGACGATCAGGTCTGCCCAGGACAATGCATGAAGTCCGTAATAGAACGATTCTGCCAGGTTGTATTGTTCACTCGTATAATAGGAAAACGTGTTATTGACATTCTGGATCAAACTGTAGTAAGTAGGATAAACGAAGTCACGCCCTCCCACAGCACCGTAGCCGATGAAAACCGGAAGGGTATTGTTTTGAATGATGGCGCTTGAATCGAAGGTGAGCTGTTGGGTGGAGTTGACGTGTTCGGAAATGGAGCCGGGAACGAAGTCAAAAAAGATCACGTTTGGATTGTTTGTTTGCTCCGCCCGGACGTAACCGAGTACGTTGTCTGCAAAGGCAATCTGATCGTACGCGGGATCATACGTGAGGTTCCAACCCGAAGTTTGAAGGTTCTGCATGGCAGGGTTCAGCAGACCTGAATAGAACGATGAATCGGAGGAGTTCAAGCCTACCAGATCGAAGACAAACTGATTGCTGATCGGGTTGACGGGGGTGTTGGGACCGCTTCGGTCGATCAGATCGTAAACTTCCTGAACGGTGTAGCCGTCCACGCGTGTAACCAGGTACATATCGAACTGCGCTCTTGAGAAATTCCCTCCTACATTAAAATAAGGGTTTAAATAAAATCCTGGAGAACCTATTTCTCCGGCGTTGGCGGAAAGGATCAATGTGAGTTCTGATTCTACAGATGTACAATTCAATATGTTAACTCCCGGAGCAGGCACACAACCGGTGCGTTCGACCCGGAGAGGAACACCTTTGGTAGTGACCAGGTAGTTGATAGAGTCCACCAGGTTGTTTGTCACCAGATAATTCTCAATCTGAGTCCGGAGATCTTCGAATTGCAGACTGTCTATGATTTCTGTAGCAGGTACATTAATATGGATCATGTTCTGAGCCGGAATATTCCGGGCTTGCTGAAAATAGTTACTCACGGAAACCGAGGCGGAACTGTTGTCGTTGACGATCACAGCAACATCAGAATAATCGGTAGATGTTTGGGCGAAAGTAGTAGTGGAGGCACAAAGCAATGCGCCGATCAGTATTTTTTTCATGGGTTGAGTTTGTTTGGCACCATTAACGCCTGTCCTCCTGCCATATTATGCCGGGAAGAACTTTTAACATTTTCACTCCCGGTGATCTGGAGGAAATGCGGTCGGGATCTTGGAAACCCGGTCGTGGATCACAATGCTTCCTGTTACGCCGACATTCAGAGAACTGTTGCCGGGTAGTTTGATCAGTTTGTGACAGCGTTCGCGGACAAATTCCGGAAGTCCGGTGTCTTCGGCTCCCAGGAGATAGATGGCGCGCTTGGGGTGTTCGAATTCATGGAGCATTTCCGCGCGGTCGTCAAGTTCCACACCAACGAGCATGCAATCGTAAGGAATGTTAGCGATCAGATCATCGAAGTCTTTGTACTGAAAAAGCGGAATGCGTGCCCAGGTACGGAGCACATCAGACGATTGTTTTTTGTACTTCCCGTCGACCGTGAAAATGTAAGCGGCGCCGAGGATGTAGGCAGAACGCCAGAGCGTACCCACGTTGTGGATGGTTTTGCCGCGGAACACGCCGATAGCAAAATAGCCGTTATTGTCTCCGGTTTTCATGGGAGGCAAAAGTACATCAAAGATTTCAGGATGCAAGGAAGCGGACATGGAACACGGAATGTTTTCGTACTTTTCAGATGCTTAAATCCACGAATCAACTTCGAATGCGTGCCACATTACTCTTGTTTTTTGCCTTGCTTTTTGCCTCTTCATTGATGTCTCAGGAAAATGCTTTTGGCTCGGGAACTACCAATGGAAATGGAACCTCGGGAACTTCAGAAGAACCATTCCCTGTACCGGCTTACATTGAGGTCATTGTAAAGGCCCGGATCCGTAAAGATCATCCCGATAGTCCTTATTTGTCGGAGTTAAACGTGGGAAGTAATGCGCAGGGGTATGCTTCACTGTTGCCCCTGAAGAAAACGGAGGGCATTTATCTTCATACCTGGGTCACCTACCAGTTCGATGCATCCGGAGACCTGCTTCAAAAAGTGACTTCCTTTAGCGAGATTGAATCAGCGGATTGCGAACAACTCGATATTTTTCTCTGTAAAAGCATTGAATTGCTCAAAACAGGCTATCAGAAGGAATACGGCCAGCAACTGGAAGGCTACGTTCACTTTGTAGATCCCGGTCATCATCCTTATTTTAAAACCTGGGAACCCAATGCAGGGGATCTGGTAAAGTTTGATGTGTTCGGAAACCGGATGAAATAGGGAAGGTCTTTCTTTTAGCGAATTTTAACGTCGGCCAAAGGGATTTATGGGCAACTTGTGCCATGATTCATAAACCACGGAAATGAGAAAGGCGATTGGTTTGCCTGTTATTCATGTAGTTCTGTTGCTTCTGCTGAGCGTTTCATTGGTTGCGGCACAAAAGGACCCGGTCGTCAGATTACCGGAAGATCTTTCGGAGATCCCGGATGAGCAACTGGAACCGTTGCTTGAAATGCTGGGCGATGCACCCTATATCGGCATGTCGGAAGGGACGCATGGAATGAACGAGCCGCTGGATTTCCGCAATTCGCTGATCAAATTCCTGGTGAGGAAACAACGCATCGGAGTGGTCACCATCGAATCGGGGCTCCTCGAGTCGCGCATGGTCAATGATTACATCGAAGGGAAAGACCTTGATCTTGATTCGGTGCTAGCCTATGGGATTAAATGCACCTTCGGTAATTTCAAACAAAATCGGGAATTGCTCGAATGGTTGCGGGAATACAATGCACATCAATCTGCGGACGAGCGGGTTCATTTTTATGGATTTGATATGTCCGGTTGTGCACCGAATCCGTTCCTGGAAGAATCTTCCTATGCCCTGGAGCAAGCGCTCGATTACCTGAAAAAAGTGGATGAGACAAGCTGGAATCGTTTTGCCTCCGAACTCATTCCGCTTTCCGAATACCTTCACCTGGGGCTACCTGATGATGTTTCGAAAAAGCGCTTCGCAGATCTGGATGAAGAACGAAGGGAACGCTTTGTGGAATTGATCAATGAACTGGTGGAAGAAATGCGACGTCAACAGTTCAGTTATGCCGCGAAGACGAGCGCGGATGATTATGCCTGGGCATTGCGGGCGGCGATCTCTGCCCGTCACAACGTGTTGTTTCTTGCAAACACGGTTGTTCCGATCATAGAGGCCTCGGTTCGGGAGCAGGCAATGCTCGATAATTTATCGTGGATCATCGGTCGTGAACAAAACAAAGGCATTTTGCTGTTCGCCCATCTCGCGCACCTTTCAAAAGATGTCTCTGTCCTGAACAGTGATTCTGTCAATGTGATGGTATACAATCAATTTGGGGAATACCTGGGAGAGGTTTTGGGCGACAAATACAAGGTAATTGGCAACTTTTATTACCAACTGGTGTACGATGACGGAGTGGAAGAGGTCAAAGATCGTTCGTTTCCCGTTTGGCTCGGTGACAGCTATCCGTTCCGAAATTTTTACGTGCCCGTAGATCGTTCCGATGAGATGCTGAACGAACCCTGGATCTTTGGTGTCCCCAGCAGTGGCGGAGACGTTTACATGGTTCCGTCGAAAGGGGTCGACATTATTTTGTACAACGAAAAACAACATTTTTACCTGAATGAAACGAGTGAATAAGCAGTGGCTCCTTTTTGTGTATGTGATCCTTTGTGGATCCGTATTCGGACAGGAAGTTGTCCCTGGAACAGATTATGCCCATTTTCAATTGAGTGCGAAAGAGGGGCCGATTGATTTTGTGGTAGCCGATACGAACCTTACGACCGTGAAGCCCGTGCTGTTGTTTTGCCAGGGATCGCAACCGGTTCCGCTGTTTCTGAATTTTGATGAATATGGGACATTTCCCGTCCCGCTCAGCAATTTCGATCTGAAAACGATGCGGGACAAGTACCATGTGGTGGTCATCTCCATGCCGGGAACGCCGTTAGTGGTTGGAAGGGATCACCTGAATCATTCGTACAATTATGTGACGGACACCACCGATGAATACAGTTATGCTCCTGCCTTCGTGGAAGGAGATTACCTGGAGAATTATGTTGACCGGGCCAACCGGGTGATCCGATTTTTGCGCAAACAAAAGCAGTGGGTAGACGATTCCGGAATCGTGCTGGCAGGTCATTCGCAGGGATCTCGGGTAGCAGTGGCCATTGCTGCGGAGAACAAACATATTGGTGTGCTCGGCCTGTTCGGTTACAACCCGATGCGCAGGATCGATCAGTTGGTATGGAATCATCGGAAAAATGCCGAGCTCGGGAGGATCAGCTGGGAAGAAGCCGATTCCTTGCAGCAACAGGAATATGCATTTTACCGGGAGATCAGGAATAAAGATTCGTTGGCCTCCAGTGCTTCCTTGCGATCCTGGCAATCCTTTTCCACCAATTCTTTTGAGACCCTGGCAGGTCTGAAGATTCCGGTCTACGTGGCATATGGGAGCGAAGACATTGTGACCGATTGCAATGATTTGATTCCCTTGTATTTTATTGAACAAGGAAAGACCGACTATCGGGTTGTTCGCTATCCGTATCTGGAGCACAATTTCTTTCCGGTTAGGGATGGCGTTGTCGATCACGAAGCCGGGAAATGGCCGGAAGTGATGAATGCTTTTATTCAGTGGAGTGAGGAAAACAGGGAAAGGTAGCTATTTGTCACCCCTCATTCCCTCAGAGGGTAGAAAGGTTTTCACTGTCCCCTTCAGTGGACCACAGGGATGACTAAGAATTTTGTCAAAATACGGCGCAGCCGCCTGTTGCACTTATCAAACATTATTGAGAAATTGCGGGACGTTTCGGGCTTTGTCCCGATGTTCAACCCAAAGAAGTGCTTATGAGAAACAGATTTCATCTTTCCATTCTGACCCTGCTGTTCGGAACAATTGCCCTTTATGCGCAGCCCCCGATCCAATGGGAGCGTTCCATGGGAGGGAGCAATATTGATAGCGGAACATCCATTGAACAAACAACTGATGGCGGTTACATTGTAGCTGGCTATGCCGCATCTGCAGATGGAGACGTCAGTGTGAATCTGGGCGGCAACGATTACTGGGTGGTGAAACTGGATGCCAACGGTGGCATTACCTGGGAGAAAAGTCTTGCAGGTGGAGACGGTGATAAGGCCTTTTCTGTTCAGCAGACCACGGATGGTGGCTACGTTGTGGCCGGTTCTTCTTCTAATCTTTCGACACAATCCGATTACTGGATCGTGAAGCTGGATGCAGGAGGATCGGTGACCTGGGACGACTACTTCGGTGGTTCCGATATGGAAACACCCTACGCAATTCGTCAGACATCCGACGGAGGATACATCATTGCCGGCTTCTCGTTTTCCACGAATG
>JBNKYR010000043.1:0-19391 GCA_050300995.1 Crocinitomicaceae bacterium
ATTCAGCTATTCAGGAAGTTCATATTGTCTCTCGGGAGCAGATCCTACACCAACGGCAACATTGGGAGGTGGAACGTATACAAGTTCACCTGCGGGATTATCGCTCAATGCTTCAACAGGAACGATCGACGTGAGTGCATCCACTCCTGGAACATACACGGTAACATATACGACTGCGGGAACATGTCCGAATTCTTCTAACGTGAGTGTGACCATCACAGCGTTGGATGATGCGACATTCAGCTACAGTGCGTCTGCGTACTGTGTGAGTGCTGCTGATCCGACACCAACTGCAACAACTTCAGGCGGAACGTATACAAGTTCACCTGCAGGCTTGTCGATCAATGCTTCGACGGGAGCAATTGATGTAAGTGCATCCACTCCGGGAGCATATACCGTGACATACACGACTGCCGGAGCTTGTTCAAATAGCTCCAACGTAAGTGTGACGATCAATACGCAGGATGATGCTACGTTCACGTACTCGTCAGGTGCTTATTGTGCCGATGCCAGTGATCCTACACCGGTGGCAGTGACTTCAGGCGGAACATATACAAGTTCACCTGCCGGATTGTCGATCGATGCAACGACGGGTCAGATTGACTTGAGTGCATCGACTGCTGGAACATATACTGTGACTTACACGACTGCCGGAACTTGCGCAAGTAGTTCAAACGTCAACGTAACGGTAAATGCATTGCCGACAACTCCAACAATAACGGCTTCAGGAGCAACAACTTTCTGTGCCGGAGGATCAGTTGACCTTAGTTCATCTTACGTGACCGGAAACATTTGGTCAACCGGGCCTACGTCTCAAACGATTACAGTGACAAACTCCGGTACGTTTACGGTAACGTATACGGATGGCAACGGCTGTTTGGCGACTTCTGCTCCGGTGAGTGTAACGGTGAATCCATTGCCGGCTACTCCGACAATTACTGCGAACGGGCCTACAACTTTCTGTGATGGTGATTCCGTAGTGTTGACGTCTTCACAAAGTACAGGTAACCTTTGGTCGAACACAGCAACTACATCGTCAATCACGGTTTATACATCCGGAGTTTATGATGTGATGTATACCGATGGAAATGGTTGTTCGGCTACTTCCGCATCATTGACGGTAGCGGTGAACGCGCTTCCAAGTGTCGTACTTGGAGCCTTCTCGGATGTGTGTAGTTATGTTGATCCTTACTCTCTGTCAGGTGGTACACCGGCAGGAGGAACTTACTCCGGTCCTGGAGTTTCTTCAGGAATGTTCGATCCGTCGGCAGCAGGAGTTGGGGTGCATACGATCACCTATTCTTTCGTGGATGGTAACGGTTGCATGGGTACAGCTCAGAGCACACTTCAGGTGAATGATTGTACCGGACTCGGAGAACTTGAGATCTACGGACTCAAGATGTATCCGAACCCTACTTTCGGCTCGGTAACTATCGAATCCGGTGCAAGCGAGATGTTGAAAGTAAACATGTATGACGCAGAAGGTCGCCTTGTCTTCCTGTCCGATGTTCACGATGATAAGATCCTGATCGATCTGTCTGAAATGAGTCCGGGTGTCTACATGGTGGAGATTACCACATCGGCAGGTGTTGCCCGTGATCAGTTGATAAAGCAATAACCACCTAATTCAGTAGAAGGGGGACAGCAATGTCCCCCTTTTTTTTATGCCAGTTTTGTGGTCCTTTGAAGGAAGTAGATGTGCGCGTCATTGTCAGGTCTTGCTTTCTTTTTAATTTAGTTCCCTCTAGCGATCAAGTGGTGATGAAGAAGCAAAGAATCAACGGACATGGGCACGTTTTGCCTGAGCCAGGCGAAATTCCGGCATTCATGAAACGCAAAAAACTTTTCTGGATCGATGAAGATCGGAAGTTCATGCGGCAAGGTAATTGGACACGACCGATCACCGATCCGAGTTTTTTCTTTCAGGAAAAACTGGAATGGATGGAGCGCTATGAGATCGATCATGGTGTCATGCTGAATCTCTCGCAGGTCTATTGCAATGGATGGGACCGTCAGGATGCACATGACGCCATTCGCTGGCAGAATGATTTTAATGCCAGTGTGCAACAACGACGTCCGGATAAATTCACCTGTGGATTTGTGGTTCAACCGCTTTATCTGGATGATGCCCTCAAAGAAATTGAACGTTGCGTAACAGAACTTGGGATGTCTCTGCTTTGTCTTCCTACGCATTTTCTGAATGCTGAAGGAGAATGGCTTTCCGTGGTGGATGATTCGGTGGAACCGATTTTCGAATTGGCGGACAAGTATAAACTGGCCATTGAGATCCATCCGTACGATGGTGAAAAGATGGTAAAGCTGAAAGACATTTACTGGCGTTTTCATTTGGTCTGGATGATGGCCCAAACAGCAGACACGTTGCATTTTTATGCGCTGAAAGACTATGTAAACAAGTTTCCGAATATTCGTACCTGTTTTGCGCACGGTTGTATGTTGGGGCAGGCAAATTACGGTCGACGTCTGCAAGGCTATGACGGACGTCCGGATCTTTTCGAAGGAGCACGGGATCCGCGTGCCGCACTTGGACACCCGAATCTGTTTTTCGATACGCTGGTACACGATTCCTATACTCTTCAATTGCTCAAGATCCGGGTGACCGCTGATCAGATTGTTGCCGGTCTGGATGATCCTTATCCGCTGGGAGAAATGGAAGGCGTACGCAATTCGTATCCGGGACGTGTAATTGATTTCGCTGTAGAGGCTGGAATCCTTACGCAGAATGAGTCGGATCGGATCTGGAAGGACAACGTTCTTCGCTGGCTCGGAAAGGAGAGTATCTGATCCTTATTTGCGATCGGTCAGGGAATTTTCATTGCGAAAGACGGAAAGCATCCACCCGAAACAAAACACAAAAATCATTCGCTGCCAGATTCCCATGTATTCCGGAACGTTGAACATGAGCAGGCTTAAAAGCGTTGCGAGAATTCCTACACCAATTGCGATGACTTTGGCCGATGTTTCCTTCAGGATGAAACCCGTTGCAATGGACAGCAACGTAAACGAAAAACCTGTGATCGAGGCAAACAGTGAATGCAGTTCATCGGCTTGCTGATCGAAGGGAATATCCGGATCAACAGGGGCATGATGAAAAATGCCCGCCAGAAGCAATGAAATTCCAAAGATCAGCAAGGTAATCCGGTGCATCCAAAAGGTTCGGTAGAACGACCATCCCGCGACAACACTTCCGATTCCCAGTCCCACGAAAGTAACGTTCATGATCCAGGCATTCGGTGTATGCTGTGCTCCGAGTTGACTGGTAGTGTTCCGGAAGATGGAGTAGGTTTCCGAACTATAGAAAGGCAATACGAAAATCACGATGATCATGATTCCGTATATGATCGCCAGCAATAGAACAGGTCGTTTCATCGGGAATGTTCTTTCTAAAGGTAGAATTTTACCCCAATCAAGCTGTCTTCATGACTACCTTTTGAAGGGAAGCGCAAGGACTTTCAGAACTTCTGAGCTTTCAGGATGGGATACACCGTCGTCTACACCAAGTTTTTCAGGATGGGTCCCGGGACGATAATAGAATGTTCCGAAAACAATATCCCAGAAGGTGATGACGGCACCATAGTTTTTAGCTTCATCAATGTTTGCACTGTGATGGAAGCGATGAAGCTCCGTTCCGACCAGCACATAATTCAGGTAGCCGGCGCGCATGTCTACGTTGAAATGCGATACCAGTCCCTGCAAACCCATGATTGCGTTGAACAGAAAGATCGATTCCGGTCTTGCCCCCACAAGAAGCAACGATCCCTGAATAATGGCAAGCGTGATTATTGTGTTGATCGGGTGTCCGACGACGTGCATGAGCAGGTAGACCTCTCGGGGGAGATGATGTGCAATGTGCGCTTTCCAAAGCCATTTTCTGAATGGACTTTTTCCGGTATGACTCAAGCGGTGATACCAATACTGAAAGAATTCATAGATGAGTAAGCTTACGATCAGCCCTGTGAATACGGAATAGCCGGAAAGCATCCCGGTATTGTCTTTAGCAATGTCAATGGTGAGCATGATCATGAGTAGTTTAACCAGTCCGAAAATCGTTGCGCTCACTGCGATCCACTTCAGATCCCGGAGAAATGATCTTCCCGTCATTTTCCATTCCTTGCGAAGTGGGTGCAGGAATTCCGTGGCAAGAAGCAGCGCAAAACGAACAGCCCCCATGAGGCCGAAAACATAAACGAGGTCCCAATCGAAGTGCTCACTCATCAGGTACAGGATGAAGATCGAAGAAAGCAAAATGGGATAGAGAAAATAAGTAATGAAAAATCGCATCTTTTTTTCTTCAAAGATGCACCGTGTTAAATTCCAGAAATTTGCAATTCTTGCTATTTTCTTTTGATGTGCATGAAGATGGTTCTCTTTGCGCTGAAATAGTCGAAGTCTGCTTGATTGACAGGAAGCAAGATTTTTTCAAACCCTACCAGGGAAGCAATGTAATAGGGTGAAGGGTCGACCTTATCTTCTTTGAATCGAATGATCTGTTCGGTCACATGATCGAAATCACCCTGAACATCCAGATAGGTGTAATACCCTTCCTCAATGGTGAGCGTGGTTGGGCTTTTGACGGCTGTTTCATTTTCCAGTCCTGCAAAATAGCGGGCTTCATCGGGTGTAGCGTGCATTGGAGCATCGATAAAGAAGCCGACAGCTCTGGACCTTCCGGAATTTTCGGTGATTAGTCGGTTGTACAAAGCTGCAAGTTTTTCTTGCCTGAGATTTGAGGGGTACACCGGAATGTGCTTTTGCGGTAACCAGGTGATAGGGAGTAATGTTCTTCCGGTATCGGTATTCGGACTCTTCTTCTTTCGTTTCTCTTTTCGATAGCGCATCACCGTTGTTCCGAAATACTGCCTGAAAGTGCGGGCAAAAACGGCAGGAGAAGAATAGCCGCACTCAAAGGCAATTTCCAGTTGTTTGCTTTCGGGGAACATGATGGCGAAATGTGAAGCGTGCTCCATCCGAACCTTACGGATATAGGCGAGCGGTGTTAGACCGGTTTCCAGTGTAAAAAGTCGATGCAAATGGAACTTTGACAGACCGGACTCGCGGGCAAGATCATCCAGAACGATATCGCTGCGGTGATTCTGAGCGATGTACAAAATGGCTTTTTCAACACGTTTGTCCATAACGATGGAATGGTCTATTGGTTCCGGATCAGCTTTTTGATCAAAGCAATTTGGCCGAGGTGATAGTGGGTGTGTTCGATGATCCCGGCAATATTACGAAAGTAGCTTCCGTATTTCGAATCAATGAATTCTTCGTTGAAACGCTCGTCCGGAACCGTTTCAAGTGCGTTGGCAAAAGCTTCCGCATCGGACCAGACATGTTCCAGAAAACGATTCCAGTCTTCCTGTGAATGGATGGACGGGTGATCAAAGCTGAGTTCATCTTTTGCGCGAAGTTCACCTCCCTGCAGAACCTGTAAAACGGCGTGGACGTAGTAATGCGTGTGATAGGTGATTGCGGCGATGGTATTGAAGGAAGGGGGCCGTTGGATGGCTTCTTCCCATGTCACGTCACTCAGCAAATCTTTCAGATTGGTGGTTGTCCAGTTTCCACCAAAGTGCATTTCCCGAAAGTGTTTTGCAAAATTCTGAGCCAATGTCATGTGTTGGTTGTTTTTGTAAATGAACTGTCGGGTTGTTTTTCGAAGCATACACTGTTTTCAATGCCAATGTAAGGACCGTAATTCGGAATACGGGCGTAGCCATTCTTCTCATACAATCGGATGGCTTCCGGTTGTCGTTTCCCGGTTTCGAGAATACAACGTCGGTACGACAATTCATCTGCCCAACTTTCCAGGGCGCTGAGTATTTGACTGGCAAGCCCTTTTCCACGGTGCTCCGGTAAAACGAACATTCGTTTGATCTCCACTGTTTCCGGGTCGATTTGTTTGAAAGCACCACATCCGACAGCTTGATCATTCAGATAAAGGATGCAGGTGTGCTTAAGGTCTTCAATGCCGTTGTATTGCGCGTAAAAGGGAGTGTCATCTCCGTCTCTGACCGCCAGATCAGCATCCAGCAGGGCAACCAGCTCCCGAAAATCGGGATGAGAGGAGTCATAGCGATGTATTACGTTCATACATCAAGAATAGTCATTTTTTATTCGTTTCAACCTGAGGATTCGAAATACAAGAAGAATGTTGATCAGGATACTGAGAAAAAAAAGACCGTATTTGAAAAATGCCAGGGTTTTTGTGTTTGAACCATTTCGGGATGACTCCTGATCTGTTTCTGAAATCAGCATTTTTTCCGGATGCAGTAACCGCAATTTGTCGCCCCGTCCTAACTGGCCGTAGCGGTTGTCCCCTGTAGTCCAGATAGTTCCATGAACATCAATAGCAAGGGATTGAAAACAGCCCCCACCAATTTCACGGATCCCTTTTGGGAAATCAAGTTTTTTTGGTGTGGAAAAACTGATCGTATCACCGGTTCCGAGCATACCGAAGTGATTTTTTCCCCAACCCCAAACGGTTCCCTGGTCATCCAGTGCAAGGGAATGCCAGCTTCCACAGGCAATTTTCCTGACATTTTTCAAACCTTCAATCTGCGTGATTTCCGGATAAAATGCCTGGGTCTGTTCACCGAACTGTGTGGTAGGGTCCGATCCCCATGTATAAACCCGTCCATCCTTTCCGAGTGCCAGCGAATGGTGCCATCCGGTTGCTACGGATTGAATAGGAGGGAGTCCGTCTATTCTTGCCGCGTAAGGTTGTATTTTGCCGGTGAAGTGTCCAAGCTCCCCGAAGTCGTTGCTTCCCCATGAATATACGTTTCCGTCGCGATCAAGTGCAAGCGTATGATAACCCACGGAGGCAATTTGAGTGATGTTCCTCAGAATATCTCCGTTCGTAAGTACGACCTGAACAGGAAATTGGGAGTGTTCACGATTTCCGTTCCCGAGTTCTCCGTAGAAGTTGTGCCCCCATGTCCATACGGTTCCGTCCTGTTTTAGGGCGACGCTATGCCAATGTCCACCCTCTACTGCCGTGAAATTGTTATGCCCCTGCAACAGTTGTGGTTTGGCATAGTTTTTCAGGATAGGGGTCCCTAGCTGTCCGTAGTTGTTACGTCCCCAGGCCCAGATGTTTCCTGATTTGTCAATGGCCAGTGAGTGATCGTAACCTCGTGAGATTATTTTGATTTCCGGAAGATCCTGAACCCTGACCGGATAAAGAGATTCCCGGAAGGTGCCATTTCCCAGCTGACCGTAGTTATTTCTCCCGGCGGTATATACGATTCCGTCTTTCGTGAGAATGATGGAGTGACCGTTGCCACCGTCAACCTGCTGTCCGAAAGAAAGCGAAGTGAGGAGCAGAAACGTCAGATGAATGATGTGAACTTGCATTTGTTTGGTTGAGTTTTGAAGAACTAACGATTCTGGAAGCGAATTAGTTTGCAGAGATCATTTAATGTCTTCCTCCGCCGGAATAGGTCATTGCCTCGCCATTGCCAATTCCGTAACTGAATCCAGCGGTATTCCGGACGAAGCTGAATGGATTCAATAGCTGGGTTCGGACAGGTGTGCTCAATTGTTTATGAGGAGGCGATCATTCCGCACTCAAGGTTAAAAAATTATCTTTGTGCCAAACAAAGAAACAATGGCACAAAAACCATCGATACCCAAAGGAACGCGCGATTTTTTGCCGCAGGAAGTGGCACGGAGAAATTACATCTTTGACACGATCCGACATTCCTTTGAAGTATTTGGTTTTTCACCGATTGAAACGCCTTCATTCGAGTTGTCGACGACCTTGCTTG
This sequence comes from Crocinitomicaceae bacterium, assembly GCA_050300995.1. Taxonomy (GTDB): domain Bacteria; phylum Bacteroidota; class Bacteroidia; order Flavobacteriales_D; family Crocinitomicaceae; genus UBA4466. The sequence continues at coordinate 7,791 of JBNKYR010000043.1, forward strand.
GTAAATACGGTGAAGAAGGTGATCGACTGATCTTCCGGATTCTGAATTCCGGCGAAAAGGTGCGAAAGGCTGATCTGCAGGCGTTGGAAGAAGGGAATCTTGCCCGTTTTTCGAACTCACTGGCCGAAAAGGCGTTGCGTTATGATCTGACGGTGCCGTTTGCTCGTTTTGTAGTGCAGCACCAGAATGAATTGTCTTTTCCGTTCAAACGTTATCAGATTCAACCGGTGTGGCGTGCGGATCGACCGCAGCACGGACGTTATCAGGAGTTTTATCAGTGCGATGCCGATGTGGTTGGTAGTGATTCACTGGTGTACGAAGTTGATTTTGTATTGCTCTTCGATGAGGTGCTGACGAATCTGGGTATTCCTGATTTCACGATCAAACTCAACAATCGTAAGATTCTCTCCGGAATTGCTGAGGTGAGTGGTGAAGCTGACAAGTTGATCCAGATCACAGTGGCCATTGATAAACTCGACAAGATCGGAAAAGAAGGGGTTGTCAAAGAATTGAAAGAGAAAGGTGTTTCGGAGAATGCACTTCAGGCTATCGAACCACTTTTTGATATTTCGGGTGATACGAATAGTCGCCTGGCACAAATGAAAGACTTTTTGCAGGGAAGTGAAGTTGGTTTGAAGGGGATTGAAGAATTGGAGTGGGTAATTGCACAGGTGGAAACACTTGGCTTGCGTCGCGCGACATTAGAATTTGATGTGACGTTGGCTCGCGGACTGAATTACTACACCGGCGCCATTTTCGAAGTGAAGGCGAATGGAGTGAACATGGGGAGCATTTGTGGTGGAGGTCGTTACGATGATCTCACCGGAATTTTTGGAATGAAGGATATGTCAGGTGTTGGGATCTCTTTCGGAGCAGACCGGATCTACGATGTCCTCACCGAACTTGAATTGTTCCCGGCAGCTGTCGATAACCGACTGGAAGTATTGTTCGTGAACTTCGGGGATGAGGAAGCGGCTTATTGCATGCGCCTGGTCAAACAATTCCGTGATGCGGGAATTTCCGGTGAGTTGTATCCGACCTCTGCAAAGCTGAACAAGCAGATGAAATATGCAAACGACAGGGGAGTTAAGCACATCGCGCTGGTCGGAAGGAATGAGATGGAAGCGGGAAGCATTCAACTGAAGAACATGGATTCCGGGGAGCAGCAACAACTGACAGCTGAAGAAGCGATCGCTCAATTAAAGCATGCATGAAAATTTATACCATCAATAACGAATGGCTGAGCCTTGATGAACTGGAGGCGATTATTTCTTCCGGTACAAAGGTTGTTCTTGGAGAAGGAGCCATTGAATCCATCAACGCCTGCCGGGCTTATCTCGACGAAAAAGTGCGTTCACACAATGAATTGATCTATGGGATCAATACCGGATTTGGTTCGTTGTGCAACACAGCCATTGCACCAGATGATCTGGAAAAGTTACAGCGGAATCTGGTGCTCTCTCATGCGTGTGGGGCGGGCGAGGAAGTGCCTCAGGCACTTGTAAAACGCATGTTGCTGTTGAAAGCCATTGGACTCTCCCATGGGAATTCAGGGGCGCAACGGGCAACGATCGAGCGTTTGTTGTATTTCTACAATAACAATATTCTTCCGGTAGTTTACCAGCAGGGTAGCCTTGGAGCTTCCGGAGATCTTGCACCACTGGCGCATCTGTCGCTGCCGTTGATCGGTGAAGGCGAAGTGTACGTGAATGGTACAAGGGAAGCCACTTCGGAAGTTTTGAAGCGCCTGGGACTTGAACCTATCGTACTTCGTTCCAAGGAAGGACTCGCACTTCTGAATGGTACACAATTCATGAGCGCGTATGCTTCTTATGCGGTGGCATCGGCCTTTCAGCTTTGGGATGGCTTCAACAAGGTCGGAGCGCTTTCCCTGGAGGCGTATGATGGGCGACTGAATCCGTTTCAGGCAAACGTCAATGAGATCCGAAACCAGAAGGGGCAGATTGAAACGGCGGAAGTCTATCGAAATCTATTGAAAGACAGTCAGATGATTGCCCGTCAGAAGGCGCATGTGCAGGATCCGTATTCGTTTCGATGCATTCCTCAGGTGCATGGGGCGTCCAGGGATGCAATGCATTATTGCCGGGACATTGTGGAACGTGAGATCAACGCCGTGACGGATAACCCTACGGTATTCCATACGGAAGACGATGTGGTTTCTGCAGGCAATTTTCATGGACAGCCGCTGGCATTGGCTATGGATTTTCTTTCCATTGCGCTTGCCGAATTGGGCAGTATTTCTGAGCGCCGCGTTTACAAGTTGATTTCCGGAACGCGTGGATTGCCGGCTTTTCTGGTGGCAGAGCCCGGATTGAATTCCGGTTTCATGATCCCACAATACACTGCGGCTTCAGTGGTAAGTCAGAACAAACAATTGTGTATGCCGGCGTCCGTGGATAGCGTGGATTCCAGCAACGGGCAGGAAGATCATGTGAGCATGGGGGCAAATGCAGCCACAAAACTTTATCGGGTGGTTGAAAATTGCTACACACTATTGGGGATCGAGTTGCTGAATGCGGCCCAGGCCATGGATTTCCGCGAAGAGAAAAGCTCTCCTGTTCTGGAAGATCTTCGGAAGGCCTTTCGTGCGGAGGTTCCTTTTGTTGCAGAAGACAGCTTTATGCAACCATTGATCGCGCGTTCGATCGATTTTGTACGCACGATGAAGAAATAAGTATATTTGATAAAACCGATTGACGATGACTGAGATGGATGATTTTAACGAAGAACAGCAAACGCGCAGACCTGGCTTTTTGACCACACTTTGTGTGCTAAGTTTTGTTTGGTTGGGCTTCGCAGTATTGAGCGGGATTACAAGTTTTGCCAGTGGTCCTTCTTCCGAAGAGGAATTAACAGATCTGAAAGTACAGATGGCGCAGTCGAAAAGTCAGCTTCGTGATCAGGGAATGGATGGATTGGAGCACATGATGGATCAGCTGGAAGGCATGACCCTGGACGTGAATGACCATTTTTATCTGGCAAGTTCACTGAACTTACTCATCACGTTGCTTGGTTTGTTCGCAGTTTTTCGAATGATGAAAGGATTTCGTATTGGATTTCACCTGTATATCGTGTATAATCTGGTGTCTGTGGGAGCATTGTACGCTTACGTGAATCCTGCGCACATCCCTACGTTCATCGTTATTTTTAACCTCTTCTTCTCCGCGCTCTTCATCTTCCTGTATTCGCGGAACCTGCACTGGATGACCAAATAAGCAGGGGGCTCTTCGCGCAATTGCAGGCAATTGCCTATCTTTGCGGCAAAAAAGAGCCGGATGTTAACAGTCAATAACTTATCCCTGCAATTTGGGAAACGCGTATTGTTTGACGAAGTCAACGTAAAATTCGTCAATGGAAACTGCTATGGTGTGATCGGAGCCAATGGTGCCGGGAAGTCCACCTTTCTGAAAATCCTTACAGGAGAGCAGGATCCGACAACCGGTAACGTCATGCTCGAACCGGGCAAACGTCTTGCCGTATTGAAGCAGGATCACTTTGAGTTTGATGAATTCGAAGTACTCAATACGGTAATCATGGGACATACACGTTTGTATGAGATCATGAAAGAGAAGGAGGAGCTGTATGCAAAGCCTGATTTCTCAGACGAGGACGGGATGCGTACGGCAGAACTGGAAGGAGAATTTGCGGATCTGGAGGGATGGAACGCGGAAACCGATGCGGCTTCATTGTTGTCCAATCTTGGGATCGACGAGTCAAAGCACTACCTCAAAATGGAAGAGCTTTCCAATGAATTGAAAGTACGCGTATTGCTTGCTCAGGCACTTTTCGGAAACCCGGATGTACTGGTACTGGACGAACCTACGAACGACCTCGATCTGAAAACGATCGGTTGGTTGGAAGACTTCCTGCTCGATTTTAAAAACACGGTGATCGTCGTTTCTCACGACCGTCACTTCCTTGATACGGTGTGTACGCACATCTGCGATATCGACTTCGGTAAGATCAACATGTTTACCGGAAACTACTCTTTTTGGTATCAGTCTTCGCAGTTGGCGGCTCGTCAGCGTGCTGATAAGAACAAGAAGGCTGAGGAGAAGAAAAAGGAACTCATGGAGTTCATCGCGCGCTTCTCGGCAAATGCTGCGAAATCCAAGCAGGCAACCAGTCGTCGTAAGATGTTGGACAACCTTGATATTGAAGAGATTCAGCCTTCGAGCCGTAAGTATCCGGGTATTACTTTCAATCAGGATCGTGATGCAGGAAACCAGATTCTCAATGTGGACAATCTTTCCAAGTCGATTGACGGACAGAAGTTGTTTTCAGGATTGAATTTTGTGGTCAACAAGGGAGACAAAATTGCTTTTGTATCAAAGAGTTCACTGGCCCTGACTGCGCTGTTTGAGATCCTGAACGGAAACATGAAGCCGGATGGTGGCGAGTTTACTTTCGGGACAACTATTTCTACTGCTTACCTGCCAAACGAGAATCACAGCTATTTCGAAGCAAAACTTCCATTGATCGACTGGTTGCGTCAATATGCGCATACCGACGAAGAAAAGGAAGAAGTATATCTCCGTACCTTCCTCGGACGAATGCTCTTCACTGGTGAAGAAGCTATGAAAACAGCAAATGTTCTCTCCGGAGGAGAAAAAGTGCGTTGCATGTTGTCGAAAATGATGCTGGCCAAAGGAAATCTGTTGATGATGGACGAGCCAACGAACCACCTTGACCTCGAATCAATTACAGCACTCAACAATGCGATGTCTGAATTCAAGGGAACGATTCTCTTCACTTCGCATGACCACGAGTTGGTGAGCACAGTGGCTAACCGCATTATTGAGATCACTCCGAACGGAATGATCGACAAGATGATGCCGTACGATGATTACCTGGCGGATGCGAAAATCGCTACCTTGCAGGAAGAATTGTACGCCTGATTGAGCGAAGTCAATATTCCATACCGCCGATACCCGGTCCGGCACCGTTTTATCACCTGGTTACGTGACCGCGATATTCGTGGATTCCGCTTTTTGGCATCCCGTATGCCTGGTTGGTTACTTCCTGACCCAAAAAAACAAGGAGATATCATTCTTGAAACCTTGCATGATATCAGCTTGAAAATCAATCCTTCCGTAGATAACGGAGTGGAATTGTGCCTCTTCGAAACCGGAAGCTACGAGCATGGGATCCTTGATTTCATCAAAACGCACTATCGACCCGAAGGAAGTTTTGTGGATGTCGGAGCCAACATTGGCCTGATGTCGCTGTTCGTGGCTCGTCATTTCCCGAAAGCAGTTGTCCATGCCTTTGAAGCACACCCGGAAACAGCGGCAATTCTAAACGAAAATATGCGCTTGAATGACCTTGAACGAATTCGCTTGCATCAATTTGCATTGGGGAGTGAAGAGGGAGAAGCGGAAATCTTTGATAACTGGCAGGTCAATCGCGGAGGAGCATCTTTGGTTGTGAAGGAGAAAGGAGCGAAGGGACATCTCGTTCAGGTAAAGCGACTGGACGATTTCGAAGTTGGAAGTCCGGCGATGATCAAAATTGATGTGGAAGGCGTGGAACTCGACGTTCTCAAAGGTGCTGCAGAAACGATTCGTCGTCATCGACCGATCCTGATCGTGGAGGTATCCGATGAACGTGTCAATGCCCATGAATCCCCGGCAGAGATCATGGATTTTATTCGCTCACTTGGCGATTACCGAATCTGTATATTGAAAGGTGGAAAAGAACGAAAGTCTGCTTTGGTTGAAATTACCTCCCATGCAGAGCTTCCGCAGCACGATAATATTCTGTGCCTCCCGCGATAAGCGTTAACGGACGAATGTTATTCTCCATGAATTGATACCTTTGTCGAAAATCTACTTGACTATGGTGAAATTCACCTTCTCGATCGAGAATGCATCACAGAATTATCTTCACATTAACGCAGAAATTCCGGTAAGTTCGGAAATCACCGAAGTACAGCTTCCGGCCTGGCGTCCCGGCCGTTATGAATTGGGCAACTTTGCAAAGAATGTCCGTAATTTCAAGATCTACGACGAAGGAAACAAACCGCTTTCTTTTGAGAAGATTACAAAGGATCGTTGGAAGGTGGATACGAAGGGATGTACATCCATTCGGGTAGATTACCTGTATTATGCCAGTGAACTGAATGCCGGTTCAACGTATCTCGGGCCGGAGCAGTTGTATGTGAATCCGGTGAATTGTTGTGTGTACACGGATGAGATGTTCAATAAACCGGTACACGTGTTTTTGTCGATTCCAGAAGCATGGCAAGTGGCAGGATCGATGGAGAAAACCGACGACGGCTTTTTTGTTTCGGACTTTGAAGAATTGTTCGATTCACCCTTCATTGCTTCAGGCAAGTTGCAACACGGTGAATACGAAGTGGGAGAAACAAAATTCCATGTGTGGTTCAACGGTGAGTGTAAACCGGATTGGGAGCGTGTCATCAACGATTACAAAGCTTTCACGGAAGCACAGATCCGAAAGTTTGCGGAATTTCCGGCTGACGAATACCACTTTTTGAATCATATCGTGCCACAGAAAGCCTATCATGGTGTGGAACACTTGCGTTCTACGGTCATTGTGCTCGGACCTACGTATGATGTGTTCGGAGAACTGTACCACGAATTGCTGGGGGTCAGTTCGCATGAATTGTATCATGCCTGGAACGTGAAGTCGATTCGTCCGATTGAAATGTATCCGTACGATTATACGAAGGAAAATTATTCACGTTTGGGCTATTTGTGCGAAGGGGTAACGACCTACGAAGGGGATCACTTCCTGTTCAAGAGCGGCGTGTTTGATGAAAAACAATACTTTGAAGAGTTCAACACGCAGTTACAGAAACACTTTGATAATCCGGGACGTTTCAATTACTCCGTGGCAGATTCTTCGTTCGATACATGGCTGGACGGATACTCTCCAGGCGTTCCCTCACGAAAGGTGTCGATCTATACCGAAGGCTGTTTGCTGGCCTTTGTAACCGATGTGAAGATCCGTGAGGCATCGAAGAATAAATACGGGCTCGATGAGGTTATGAAGCGTTTGTACTTCAATTATGCGCTTCAGGGAAAAGGTGTTTCGGCAGAAGACTATCAAAATATGGTGGAAACGGTCGCAGGTACATCTTTTCAGGATTTCTTTAACGATTACGTGTACGATTGCCATCCGTTCGAGTCGATCATCACCGAAGCCCTGGATTACCTTGGTCTGGAAATGGTGCACAAGCCAAGCGAGAGTTATGCCGAAGGGCGTTTGGGGATGAAAGTAACGACGTCATCACGCAATTTCAGGGTGACTGCATTGTATCCGGGTGGACCGGCAGAAACAGCCGGAATTTCCATTGGTGATGAAATTGCCGTGGTTAATGGCTGTTTGTGTAACAATGAGTTGGACAAATGGCTGAAGTATTTTGAAGACGAACCAAAGACGCTGACGATCGTTCGTGACGGCTTTGTGAAGGATGTTCAGCTGCCAGAGGTAAACCGCAATTTCTACATGAAATACGAGATTCGTAAACTTAAGGAGCCGAACGGACCGCAGAAAGCTGCCTACGAAGCGTGGAAGAAACTGTGATTTCGTAATTTCACTGCGTGAAACTGTATTTTCCAACAATCAATATGCTGCGTGGTGTTGCCGCACTGATGGTTTGTTGGTACCATTTTACAAATTCTTATTACGAAGGTAGCGGCCATTTGCTGCCGGATGGAGACATTCTTCGAGAAACAGGGAAACTCGGCATCAATGGTGTGTTCATCTTCTTTGTGATCTCTGGATGTGTCATTCCACTCTCAATGTTGAAAGGAGGTTATGTCATCGGTCGCTTGCATCGTTTCATCGCCCGGCGTTGGGTTCGGATCGAAATTCCGTATATCGCATCCATCTTTGCATTTTTGTGTTTTTATTACATCAACTGCAGGATCCACATGTGGAACTTCGAGTTTGATCCGATGCGTTTTTTGCACCATCTCACTTATACGGTTCCCTTCACCAAATATGAATGGTACAATGTGATCTTCTGGACGTTGGCCATTGAGTTTCAGTTCTACCTGGTCATCGCTTTGCTTTACCCGTTGCTGGTGCATCGGAGCAAAATTGTGGCGATTGCAGCATTGCTTGTTTTTGGTTTGTCCGGCCTGTTTGTGACACACAACAGCCTGTTTTTTCATTATGGTGCCATTTTCGGACTCGGAATCACTTTATTTCTGCTGAAAACGGACCGTATTAAACTTCCGGAGGCCATCGCCCTGTTGATCGTATTTTCCGGGGTGGTTGCGTATACGCATGATTGGATCATTGCCGTATTTTCAATTAGTACAGCGTTGCTCATTGCATTTGTGACCATTGATGGAAAGTGGTGGAACAAGCTGGGGGATATCTCGTATTCGCTGTACCTGATGCACGGGATCATTGGCGGAAACCTGTTTTTTCTTTTGATTCGATACGTGGATGGTTACTGGCCCCGCGTCGGATTATTGATCGGGGTGACGATTGTTTCGGTCCTTGGATCGTGGTTGTTTTGGAAGATCATTGAAGATCCGTCCCGCAAACTTTCCAAACGGGTAAAGCTTTAGTCAACGCGCGAAGTGGCCGTTTCCTGCCATTCGGAAGGCAACACACCGAATTCACTCTTGAAACTTCTGGTGAAATAGGAAAGGTTGTTGAAGCCAACCGAATAGGCAACTTCAGAAACATTTAGTGAACGATCTTCCAGTTTTCGTCGTGCTTCGTTCAGACGAATGGACCGCACAAATTCAACCGGTGTCAGGTTGGTGAGTTCCTTGATCTCTTTTTGCAGGCGATTTCGACCGATGCCCAGATTTTCAGCAAGATCTTTGATACTCATGGAGCTGTCGTCCATGTGTTCCCGCACATAATTCACCGCGTCGCTCAGCAATTGATTAGTTTCTGCATTTTCCTGAGTTTCCGTCACAGTTTCAGATGCTACAGGCTCACGTTCCAGGTAATTCGACCGGAATTTTTCCCGGAGCCTTTTCCGTTGTTCCAGCACATTCCGTACAACAGCGTCCAGTTCGGAGATGTCAAATGGTTTGACAAGGTAATTATCGGCTCCGATATTGTAGAGGTCTACGCGACTTTCGGTCTGCGATTTTGCTGAGAGGACGATGACTGGAATATGTCCAAGGTGATCACTCGTTTTTACTTGCTGAACAAAGGTGCTGCCATCCATATTTGGCATCATCAGGTCACTGATAATGATATCCGGAGCTTGTTCTTCAATCTTCTGCAGGGCTTCCTGACCATCGAATGCGGAAATACAGTGGAAATCGTTTTCAAAGAAAGTGCAGATAAAGTTGTTCAGGTCGGCATGGTCTTCCACTACCAGCATGAACGGTTTCCCTTCAGTTGCGGCAATCTCCTCATCCGGTGTCGCTTTGATTTCTTCCTTGTCTTCGGCAACTCGGATCGGAATGTAGACTTCAAACGTGCTTCCCTTGCCGGGTTCGCTGTTGAGTCGAATGTCTCCATTTAGACTTTGGACATATTCCTTCACAAGCGAGAGGCCTACACCGGTCCCTTCGTGATTGTTTACATCAGCCTTAAAGAACCGCTCGAAAACCTTTGATTGCAGTTCTTTAGAGATGCCCGGACCACTGTCCTCGATTCGGATGACGTACGAGTTGTCGCGGATTTCCGTTTCCAGTGCGATCTTTCCATCCTTGCCGGTATAGCGAAAAGCGTTGTGTACCAGGTTGTGAACGATCTGTTCGAGACGGAAGGTGTCCGTAAGCAAAGTCGCCGGGGCAATATTTACCTGAAAATCTACATTTTCTTTTTCGGCAAGTCCCAGGTATTGCGTGGCAATTTTGTCGAATAACTTTCCGGCATCCACTTCCTGAATGTATAGTTCGTTGAGTCCCTTATCCACGCGGTTCAACTGGAGCAATTGATTTACCACCCTGAGCAGGTGTTCGGTGTTTTTCAGGATGTAATTCGAATGCTTCTGTATTTGCGGATCGTCTGCAATTTTGGCAATCTGCATGGCAGGAGCTTTGATCAGAGAGAGCGGTGTTTTCAGGTCGTGCGAAATGTTCGTGATGAACCGGTTTTTCAGTTCATCCAGTTCTTTGTAACGCAAAGCCTCCATTCTTGCTTCTTCTGCCTGAATGATGGAGCGTTGTGCATAATACTCGGTGATTTTGATTCCGCAAAAGGAAGCCATGATGTGGAAAGCCTGAGTATGTCGCTGACGGAAGAACCCTTTCAGGCGATGCTCAGAGTCGATTACACCGACAACCTTGCCGTTACTGATAATGGGAACAGCCAGTTCCGAATTCCGGACCGCGTCGTCCACCACATATTCCGGGTGATGCTTGGTTTCCTCGATAAGCACCGTTGAAGCTGTCCGAAAACACTTGCCGACAATTCCGCTTGAGGGATCAAGTTCCAGTGGGTTGATGATCTGATGCTCATCAGATCCGGTTGTCTTGCTGCCGAAAGCTGCAGTTTGGATCAGACGGTTCTTTTCAGGGTTGTACAAATAGATCACGCATTCTTCAAGGTTCAATAAAGGAACGCATTCCTGGGACACCTTCCAGAGCAATTCTTCCAGTTGTCCTTCCGATGACAGGATCTCGGAGAGTTTGTTGCTCAGTACTTCAAGGTCGGTGTACGTTTTTCGGGATTCCTGATAAAAGTTCTTTTCATAACCGAAATCGGTGTAAACAAGGTAGATGTTCATGCCGGTAAGGAAGGCACCGGTGGCGAGGATGAAAAAATTATCCGCTACGTTCATGCTTGGATTGTACATCAGCAGAATCACGGTGCTGACCAGCATCAGTACCATGAAGAGCGTAACGAGATCGAAGGAAATGTACTCCCGTCGTTCCGCGACAAAGAGCGTCATCGCCCATGTAAGCATGAAAATGATTCCTGAAAGTGATGTAATTCCAATGGAGATTGTGACGGTGGTTACTGTCAGTCCGACAATGTAAAGACAGTAGGCAGCAATGATCTTTTGCTGATCGGAGCGGATGAAGAGAACACTTGTCGCAATGAGCAGTGTACAACCCAGGATGATGTGTGATCCATTGATCGAGGGTTCGTAAAAAGTAGGCGATGGGAGTACCGAGGCCAATACCTGTGCCGTCAGGATAATGCTTACCCAGGCAAGGTAACGTGTGGGGGTGCCTCCCGGGTTAACTGCGTCTTTGATGTATGTTACTATTCTCATCGGCTTATGATGACGGTCAGCGTTTCTTCGATGACGGTTTAAACCCGAAAAGAACCTGCCCCGAAAGGGACAGGTTCCAGATTATTCTTTCGGATAAATCTCCGGAATTCATTGTTTTACTTTCTTACCGCGAGGCGTGACAGATAAATATAGTCATTCGCCGTTACTTTCACGATGTATGTTCCTGAGGTCACGTTGGGCTCAAGTGTATAAACTGTTTGTGCATCCCAGAGAGCAACACGCTCACCCGTCATAGAGATCAGTTCCACGGTTTCAATGTTTTCGTCAAGATCAATTGAGAAACCATTCGATGTTGGGTTCGGATAGACACGTACATTGGCTTGTTCAATTTCTGCAATTCCCGAGTTGTTTTGTGCAGGATTCAGGCGTACCATGAACATGTTCGCACC
>JBNKYR010000044.1:0-18831 GCA_050300995.1 Crocinitomicaceae bacterium
GAAGATCTGTTTGACCAGATGAAGGGAGCAATCATGTTCTCAAAGATTAATTTAATCGTGTTCTAAGTTTAATAAAAGCCAAAAATAATAAAATTTATTTCACTTATACGCCGCCCGGGAAAGAATGGAAGAACCCTGCCCGGATCGCGTAAAGATTTAAAGATTTCGTAACATTCGCATCGGTTTCTGCGAATAAGTTTCTCGTCTTTTTGTTCGAATTGCAATGGATTTTGTAGCTTTGCGCCACTCATTTCCGGAGAGGTGTCTGTCCCGATAGTTATCGGGAGGTTGAAAGACAAGCCTTCCGAATGAGAAACTTCCATGGAGAGGTGTCCGAGTGGTTGAAGGAGCACGCCTGGAAAGTGTGTATACGCCTAAAGCGTATCGAGGGTTCGAATCCCTCTCTCTCCGCAGGTTTACGGCGCAAGTTCGCCTAACCTTCGTCTTCGCAAGGCATGCTTGCTCTTGCAGCAAAAGCGTTTCATCTTTGATGAGGCGCTTTTTTCATTTCAGTGGCTGCTCAAGCTTACTTGAAAGCAGGTGGTGGAATGAAAAAAGCCATTACACAGTAATGAAGCTTTTGATGATTGGCTCCCCAAACGGGTTCATAAGTGATAGCGAGTAATCCGAACTCACACTTCGAGAACTTCAGTGCGCTATGCAGACGTCAGGCTTCGCGAAATGACTAAACTCCCTCAGTCAATTCTCCTCTCAGGTTGCGGGATAGCAGCGATGCGGCTTCAGCACCATTGGCTTTGGCAAGCACGCTCATCATTTTTGTAACAGCTGCCTCGGTTGTCATGTCGGAACCACTAATTACCCCGAGTTCATTGAACTGAGAACTCGACTGATACAATCCCTGTCGAACGGCTCCCGAACTACACTGCGTGATATTCAGTACCACTCCACCCTCTTGAATGAACGGCTGCAAAATGGACCGAAGCTCTCCGGTTGAAGGAGCATTTCCAGCCCCGAAAGTTTCCAGTACCACTCCGTCAACGTGCCGACGGTCGAGCAGGCCTTTATAACCGGAGAACGGCATTCCCGGAAATAATTTGATCAACGCAATCCGCGCATTGAGGTCAGTCTTCAGGCACATTTCCGGTGTCGGATCTCTGAATAAGCGATCATAATTATAGCGAATCTCCACGCCGGCAATTGCCAGTTCCTGATAGTTCGGCGAGCGAAAGGCCTCAAAATTTTCAGCCGAATCTTTCGTGCATCGGTTACCGCGAAACAACTTGTATTCAAAGTACACAGCAACTTCCTGCACGATCGCCTCCTGGTTTTCATTCCTTGCAGCCGCAATTTCAATGGCTGTGATCAGGTTTTCCTTTCCATCTGTGCGAATGATCCCGATAGGCAACTGTGAACCTGTCAGAATGATCGGTTTTCGAAGCCCTTCAAACATAAAGCTCAATGCCGAAGCAGTGTACGCCATTGTGTCGGAACCATGCAGCACCACAAATCCATCGTAATGCGAATAATTGTCAAAGATCGTTGTTGCAATGCGCTTCCAGTGCTCTGTATTCATCTCCGAAGAATCGATCGGGTGCTCAAAACTGGTCGTTTCCAGCATAATGTTCAGGCGCTTTAATTCGGGAACATGGTCATAGATGTGATTAAAATCCACGTTGGCCAGTTGCGCCGTTTGAGCATCCTTGATCATTCCGATCGTCCCTCCGGTATAGATGATCAGTACTTTCGGTCTTGCTTCCATCAATATTACGTATCAGTTTTGTGTTTCGGAACTCACTTTTAAAACGGTTGACTATCTGGTATCATCGGTTGATTGATCTGCTTAAACCGAACAATTCCAGTGCGTTTTTTGTGGTTTTTTCTTCGATTTCGCGCAGGGGAACCCCGTAAACATCAGCCAGCTTCTCAGCCACATGGAGTAAATACGCACTTTCGTTACGCTTACCACGATGAGGGACAGGAGGCAGGTACGGCGAATCTGTTTCCAGCACAATTGCACTGAGAGGAACATCTTTCAGCGATTGATCCAACGCGGCTTTCTTGTAGGTCAGCACACCGCCCAACCCCAGCTTAAATCCTCCGTAACTAAGGACTTTGGCAGCATCATCGGCGGTTCCCGTAAAACAATGGAACACGCCCGTTAAACGCTCGTCGTTCAGTTCATCCAGAATGGAAAAGATCTCCTGAAATGCTTCGCGGGCATGAATTACAACCGGCAGGCCCAGCTCCTTCGCCCAGTTCACCTGACGTCGGAATGCTTCGCGCTGTTGCGGCACATAGGTCTTATCCCAGTAGAGATCCATTCCAATCTCTCCGACCGCTACATATTTACCGATAAACAGGTGCTTGCGGATCGTTTCCAGTTCCTCTTCCCAGTTTTCACCTACCGAACCAGGGTGCAGCCCCATCATCGGAAAGCAATTCTCAGGATATTTTGTGGCCAATGCGTGCATGGCGTCAATTGTGCTACTATCAATGTTTGGCAACAGACAGATTTCAACACCGCAATCAATCGCTCTTTGGACAACGGTGTCACGGTCTTCGTCAAACGCATCGACGAATAAGTGGGTATGGGTATCAACAAACATTCTTAGAAAAGCGATATGCTCAGCCCCAGCTGAACACGATTGAGGCGTGTACTTTGCGAATTGGTGAAGATCGGGTTGAAACTATAGCTGGCAAGCAGCGCCCAGTTACGAAGACCAATGCGGATGTGTGCAGAGTAGATCAGCTTGCTCTCGTCCGGAAAGCCCTGCCACTTATTGATCACGCGGTGACCATTGATCTTTGAAACATGCTTGGACACCAGATTGGCCTGATATCCGATCTTTCCACCAATGTGAAATTTGAAATGTTTCCAGCTTCCGGAACGAAAACGGAATTCGATCGGAACAGAGAAACTGTTGCCCGAGAGCACACCCTTTTTAAAGATATCTGCTGAATCTTTCGGCATGAATACCGTTGTACCTGCTACGTCGTCGATCACCAGATTGGCATCATGTCGAATATTGGTAAACTCGTGAGAAACACCAATCCCGAAGGATGCCTTATTGACACCTTTGGTCATTGGAATATCAAACATTAAATTAGTGTTGAGGCCGATGGAAGCCCAATGATTGGTGAATAAATCCCGGTCGCCGATCCAGTCGTTGTACGTGAGATCGAAGATCAAACGGTCGTACTTCACAGGTTTTCCTGTGTTTGCAGGACGAACTCCCGAGTACATCCAGAATGCTCCCGGCCGAAAGCGGGAGGCATTTTCTCCCTGACTATTGTACTGTGCCCGGCCGGTAAACGCAGCCAGACAAACACAACACACGACAACGAGTTTATTCATTTCTCAATCTTTGCTCCCAATTCCAGGCATCTTTCACCGCGTCTCTTACACTGCGTGCTGCTTCCCAACCCAACAATGTTCGGGCCCTGGTTACATCCGCGTATATCTCCACTACATCGCCTTCTCTCCGCGGCCCGAACTCCCATTTGAGCGGCTGCCCTGAAATTTCTTCGAAAGTATGAATTATTTCCAAGATGCTGGTCCCCTTTCCGGTACCGATGTTCAGCACTTCCAATGTGCCGGCAGGCTGATTCTTCAACCAGTCCAAGCCGCGAACATGTGCCTCTGCCACATCCGATACGTGCACATAATCACGAATGCAGGTTCCATCTGGCGTATCGTAGTCATTTCCATTAACGCGTAAAAGATCGAGTTTTCCGATCGCCGTTTGCGTAACCGCCGGCAAGAGATTATTCGGTCGCCCGATTGGCAATTCGCCGATCAAACCGGAAGGATGCGCTCCCACCGGATTAAAATAACGCAGATTCAAAACTTTCAGACGCGCTCCGGTTGCATTGAAATCCCGGATCATCTGCTCACCAATCCTTTTGGTGGATGCATACGGTGAGCTCGCTTCCTGCACTTCGGATTCTTCCGTTACATAACACTGTCCTACCGGTTCACCGTACACCGTACAGGAGGAAGAAAAAACCATTTCCGGCACCGAAAACGCTTCTGCCAATTCCAGGCAATTCATCAAGCCTACCAGGTTGTTGCGGTAATAACGCAGCGGTTCCTGCACCGATTCGCCTACTGCCTTGAAAGCTGCAAAATGGATAATTCCGTCAACCTCAAATTCAGAGAATACCTGACGGAAAGCCTCAAGATCACAAACATCGACTTCGCGACAAATGACCTCCTTTCCGGTAATGGTTTTGATCCCCTCAAGGACCGAACGATGAGAATTGCTGAAATTGTCAACGATCAACGGCTCAAACCCTTCCTGTATCAATGCTACAACGGTATGTGAACCGATGTATCCGGCACCCCCGGTCACAAGAATTTTTTTCGAGCCGTTCATGGTGGTCAAAGGTAAGAGAATTGATTTAATTTTGATGCATGGAAGAAAGGCCCAGACCCGATTTCAAACGTCACACACTCCCACCGGTTTCCAGAAAGTACCTGTGGCGCATTATCTTCTACCTGGCAATGCTCAGTGTGATCATCTGGATTGCTTTGGCCAGTCTCGGAAAACATCGCAAGGCAGACCCTGAAAAAATTCATGAAATCCACGGTGTGGAATTGGAGGTTTCCGATAGCCTGTCTTAAATTGTTCCGATTTCACGTTTCAAATTACATCTGTAAGATATTTAACTCGCAATCAGCCGGAAAGCTGCACAAAATGTTGTAATTTGTCGATCAAACTAATTCCTCCATGTCTCAAACTACATTTCTGCGCAGGTTTTGCGCTTTTATCCTATTTCTTTTTTCACTGAATGGACAAACCTACGGACAAACCGTCATCTGGATTGAAGACTTTGATGACGGAGGAGGAGGACGATGGACGCTGGAGAACGCACCCGGTTCACTCACCAATCCAACCCCAGCGGGAATCCCGGGCCTTGTATACGGTGTCAATGCGGTTGTAGCCCACGACAACTGGATCATCAACGACCGAAATACGCCGGAATTGAATGGCAATATTGCCACCGGAATCTCCTACGCCAATCAGGGGCAATTTGTACGTGGCCGACACTATGCCTGTGCATCACCCAGCGATCTTCCTAATCCTTTCATCAACGGAGCACAGCCAGGGCCAAATCAAAGCTTGCATATCACTGCGTACAGTGCCTGCGCCACATTGTTGTATGGGGGAACACCTCAATCCGACGACTGGAATTGTATTTCGGACCCGGATAATGGGGATGTTCAAACCCAAACCGAACAAATTGCCTATCTGAACAACAACATTGATGCTTCCACCTCCTGCAATCTGACCTTCACAGCCGATTTTTTCCTCGGTGGTGACTCAGACGGGATCAAATCACATGGAACCATCCTCTACAGTGTGGATGGCGGAGTAACCTGGGAAATTCTGGTTGACAATCTCTCCAGTTGCTCTCCATTTCTGGCGGGAACCTGCAATAACTGGTTCAGACGATCTTTTCAGTTTCCCGCAAATGCCAATAACCAGAGTGATCTGAGAGTAGCATTTCGTTGGTACGATGATGGCGACATCCAGAACACAGGTGATTATGCGCTCGGGGCCAGTTTCAATGTCGATAACATTATGATTTCGGGGTGCGATGCGCCAGCCGCCAATTTTACCGTAGACAAAACAAGCGGGTGTAAAGGAGAAACGTTCAGCTTTTCAGACCAGACACCTTCGAACAACTCGCTTTACATGAATTGCGGTTCGGCGCTGATCGGAACTTGTGATGTGACTTCCTGGTCCTGGTCGATTTCTCCGGCGACCTTTACTTACGTTAACGGAACAAATGCCAGCAGCCAGAATCCGCAGGTTCAATTTACAGCCAATGGCACATATTCCGTTACGCTGACGGCATCCAGTTGCGGCGGCCCCGGTGTGTACACGGAAAACAACCTCATCGTGATCAGCGATTGCCCTCCGGATGCCAACTTTACCGCATCTCAACAGGCAGGATGTGCACTTCCGGCCTCTTCGCAAGATACGATCAGCTTTACCGACCTGAGTACGACTCCTTCCACAGCCATTACCTCATGGTCCTGGAGCTTTACCCCGGCTACGGTTACGTATGTGAACGGCACTTCTTCCAGCGACCAAAATATTGATGTTGTGTTTAACGCAAGCGGAACCTATCAGGTCGAACTGACCGTCACCAATTCCGAAGGAAGTGACACGGAGACCAAAGTAGCTTATTTCACGGCCATTGACTGCAACTGTGGGGGTGGCGGAAGCCCGACTATGGTGAATGTATTTGAAGAAGACTTCGATGGAAACAGCGGCTCAGGAAGTAACTGGACAACCTCGCCGCTGAATACCAATGTCGGAGCCCAGGGAAGCAATGCCAACCTTTGGTACATCAGTGATGCCGAAGATGGGAATGCGGCCGGTGTTTGTGGTTCTGCAGGTAGTGGCGATCAGTCATTGCACGTTAGTTCCTCTTCGATTGGTGATTTGGGGGCAGCCTACGATGCCAGTGCCCTGTGTCAGGCAGGATGTCTTTTCTGCGATTTCTTTGGAATCTGTTCGGATGTTACAACCAACAAACGTTCGTTTTCGCAAAACATCAACACAACTGGTATCACCGGATTGACGCTCAGCTTCAACTACATTGAAAACGGCGAAGGCGCCGACGACGATGCCATTCTTGAATACAGTATCGACGGCGGTACAAGCTGGCTGACTCTGGCCAATACCGCGAAAACTGCTACCACCTGCAGCCCTCAGGGTTTATGGACGGCATACAGCATCGCCTTGCCGGCATCGTGCGAGGGTATTACCAATCTGCGGATCGGTTTCCGTTGGCAAAATGATGCGGATGGCGTCGGATCGGACCCATCCTTTGCCGTAGACGACATTCTCATTACAGGACTCAGTGGCTCTATCAGTACTGCCAATACCTGGGAAGGCGATGTAAGCAGTGATTGGAATACCGCCGGAAACTGGTCAGACAATGCTGTTCCGACCTCAGCCACAGACGTACTCGTCCCCGCCAGCATCTGCGGAAGCTGTGTAATGCCGCAGATCGGAGCTCCCGCCTTTGCAAACAATGTGTGCAACTTCGGGGTAATTACAATCAATGGCGACAACACGCTGAGCATTGACAGTGATCTGCTCAATGAGGGTGAAATCACCACTACCACGGTCAATCCGGCCGCCGACGTGCTGTTCGTGACCAGTCCTTCCATTTACAAAGGAAGCGGCACACTCTACGACACGGATGTCTCGCTGAGTTCAAGCGACCTGACACTGGAAACTGACATGACCCCGCGTTCTGCGAGTATCTCAGGAGCCGGTACGTTTAACATGGACGTGTACACGCTGAGCGTCAACCGTGACCTGTCAAAATCGGCCGGAACCCTCACTGCTGTGAACGGAACAGTAGCCTTCATTGATGCCTGTGGAAGCTGTCTCGATCAAACCAATACCAGCGATGTAAGTATTAATGCAAATCAGCTTTTCGGAGATGTGCTGGTAAACAAATCACCTGGAATCAAAGCATCACTGGTCAGCAATTTTAACTATACCATCAACGCAGGAAATACCCTGACCATCCAAAACGGCATTCTTGACGCCAATACATTCACGCTGAACGGAACCGGAAACCTGACCATGTTGGACGGCGAATTACAACTTGCCAAATGCGCAACGATTCTTCCTGAAATTACAGGAACGTATTCGCTACCGGGTGGTAAAATTCGCTTTGACGGAGTTTGTGCCCAAACCGTAAAAGCAACTTCTGTTGTCGGAACAAATTATTTCAAAGTTCAATTCGATGGTAACGGTGTAAAAACACTTCAGGGAAGTACAATCGTAGCCGACAGTCTTCTCTTTACCCTGCCGACCACGCTCGGAAATTATGTTAACGCCGGAACCGATACCCTGTTTGTGATCAACAATACCACGGGAATCGTTTCACACACAGGCGGACATGTACTGGGACATTACAACCGGGCCATTACTGCTTCCGGCGGTGACTACGTTTTCCACGTAGGAAGCGACAACTCAGACGGCGAAACCTATTTCGAACCGATCATTTGTACGCCAAGTGGCCTTACGGGAACTTCCAGCGTAACGGCGCGATTCCTGGACCTGACTCCAAACCCGACCACCGTCATCCCGAACATCTATTTCGGATTCCCGCCGGCGCAGGACACGATTTCTCAGGTGGAGACGGAAGGGTACTGGCACATGAGCGTACCTACAGGTCCCACAGGAGGAAGTTATAAAGCAACGGTCAGTCCCGACCTCACTTATTGGTCGTTGGCCCAGCCATGGGGATTGGATTATTACACGCTCCTTAAACAGGAAATTGAAGGTGATTCGTGGGATTACACCAGTGGTGGGGTTCGCGTGGACGACTCAACGACAACCAATTTTACAGATTTCTCGAACTATGCCCTGGCATACACCAATTCACCACTGACCATACCGCTGGGCGTTGAACTTCTCAGTTTTGAAGGAAGCTGTATTGAAGGGAAAACCTATCTCTCCTGGACAACGACACACGAGGAAAATGCGCACCGGTTCATCGTTGAACGCTCCGCTGACGGAAATCATTTTCAGGCAATCGGTCAGATTCCGGCAAATAACAATTCAAATCAAATCCTTGACTACTCCTTTGTGGACGACTCTCCCGAACGGGAAGCAGCTTACTACCGGCTTCTTGAACAGGATATTGATGGTGAAGTCAATTATCACGGCACCATTTACGTGGCTTGCGGTGAAACACAGGGGTCACTTTCCCTTGAGTTGTTCCCGAATCCAGGCACGGGCAATGTGCACCTCAGTATCTTCTCGGAAGAACGAATGGCAGCGCAGATCAGTATCCTTGACATGGCAGGAAAACTTGTGAATCCGGTAGCAGATCTCATGCTTTCGAAAGGTTACACAAACCAGCATTTTGACCTTCCGCTGGAGGCAGGTGTTTACTTCGTTCAGTTGAGAGCCGGATCAAATGTGAAGGTGGTTCGCTGGATCGTTCGCTAAGAAAATAATCCCTGTCCCAACTTATAGCGCGGAGCCACCGATGAAGGTGGCTCCCATTTTTTTTCTACTTGTACCCAACAAAAGCCTCCTTGGCCTCAATGATCTGCTGGACGTATTCCCTGAATTCCGGATACTCTTCCGCGCTGATCATCCCACGATCCGTGACAGCATCCACGGATACCCGAAGGTGTTTGGGATCTACCAGATCGTAAGTTCGCTTGTAGGAGTGCTTTTTAAAACTCAGAGTGACATTTTCCGGCAATTCGGAAAACTCCCCTTCTCCCTCGATCAGAATATCGTAAGTGCTCGTGTAGTGGTCGAGAAACTCGTAATTCTGGTAGAAGATCGGGTATTTTCGCTCTTCCTCCTTGATGATCTCACCGGTATAAGCCGAAGCCACCACCGGAATTTCAAAGATCTTAAAGCTTCCAATGCTACGCGGCTTGTCCTTCACCGTCATTTGTACAGAGAAACTGAGCGAATCACTTCGTTTCTCCATGTGTATATTGAAGACACTGTCAACCGTTCCGTTATCCTTAAGAAGGGACGACATCATTTCAGCCACACTTTTACGCGTCAACTCCTGGTTACTTCCTTCAAATTCGTCAAAATAGGCTCCACGTGCCGAGCCAGTCAACCTGGAATCAACACGCACCTCTTGCATATCACCGTTGAGCCGAATCGTAAGGTGACGATGATCCCCGTTTTCCATTCGCTCCGGGTTTTTCAGTACTTTCAATTCGCTTTTGCAGTCCGGCCCGGATTTGTTCGGGATCTCCAGAATCAGGGCATTCTCCAGTGAATTCGGAATGGCGCCGTACGGCAGGTACTTATCCGTCAGTTCAATGTAACGATCCCTCCCGTCGATTTTTACCTTCGCTATACAATGATTGAAGTTCTTGCTGGGAAGTACAAGACCATTTTCCCCGTAATCGGAGGTCAGCACAAGTACAAGATTGGCTTCAAGTCCTGCCATTTGCGCAAGTGTCATATAGAGCGTTGAAAAATCCTTGCAATCTCCAAGTTTGGTCTTAATGATCCGAGACGGCTTCTGCGGTGTATAACTACTTTGGAGAAAAGGTACATAGCTGTAATTGAAGTTCTCAGTGATATACTGATAGATTCTCCTGGAACGCTCGTCTTCCGATAACGTTCGCGGGTCTGCTTCAGGAAAAATACCGTCAAAGGTTTTTTGAACTTCGCTGTTAATAATCACCTGTGGACGTACGAGGTCCGAATACCAGTTGGCAATGTCGGCCCAACTATCTATGGTACTTATGTACAGGTAACGCATGACATCCTCGTCTACCGGCATATAGTCTTCAATGTCCGGCATCGGATCCATGTTGTTTTCCTCCCAGGTATATACTATGAAATCACCGCGATCTTCCTTCTTACATTCAAGATCTCCATTGTGAACCACATAATTCAACTCGGTTGATTTCGGAGCGATCACCATATACAGGCCGCGAACGACCGGAATATAGGCGTCCACCTGATAGGTGTCGATGAAATCGCGGTAGAAACGACCATAGCCATTGAAATCAATCTGGTAATCAATATAGATGACATCACCGATCTCCAATCCGCTGAACACGAGTTGATCATAATTCCGGTTCGCCGGCACAATACTTCCGTTCGGCTTAATTACCTCCGATTTAATGATGTGAAACGCTCCGGAAACGTTCAGATTGTATTCGGTGAGTTGATCAACGCCATTCTGAGATGTGATCTCATAGGCAAATGTAAACCGTGTTTTTCCACCTGCTTCCTTGTACAATTCCGTCATGATCTCATCGATCAGCAACAAATAACCATAATTGTTTTCAAGGGATTTACCACGATTCTCTTTGATGAAATCATACATGTCGATCGTCCGGTATTCCTCGAAAATATCACTCTGATTGGTAATGTCGCGGATGTTCTTTCGAAGGGAACTGTTTCCGCTGTTATAAACCAGTGACCGCTCGTAATACTCGAGCGCTTCCTCCTCCCGATTCAGGAACATCAGCGCATCACCCTTGAGTTCCATTGCAATAAATGAATACGGATATAACTCAAGTATCCGGTCAATGACTGGTAGTGCCTGCTTATATTGTCCGTAAGCGATCATTGCATTCACCAGTTGCGTTCTCATGTGAATATCATTGGGGAAGTTGCGCACATCTTCTTCGAGGATCTTCATGACCTTGTCACGCTCGTTCTTATCTTTGTAATACGAAACGATTTGCTCTCGAATTGAATATTCCATGTAGCGCGCATCAAATTTCTCCAGCACTTCGATCGTTCGCCGATCGTCATTTATGACCGAGACATACAAGGGAGCATAACGTCTTATCAGATACCCGTTTCCACGATCCATTCCAATTTCTACCAATTCGTCAAGGTGCTTTTTCATTGCTTTCTTGTCCTGCAGGCGTAATGCGCGCATCATATCAACAGAAACCTGAACGATCTCATCATCAATGGCATCCTCAAGGTTTGAAAGCAGTTTATCCATGTCTTCCATGCTCATCCGGAACAATTCGCGCGTGTTCTCAAATTGATAAAAGAGCGATAGAGAATAGTTGGGATCGTCGTTTTCCAGGTTCTTTTTCACTTCCCGTATGTGATCGAAATCTTCCTCCAGGTATAGCGTTTCGATCATCCTTACGCGCAGGAAAGAGCTTTTCGGATACGTTTCCCTCAATTTTTCAATGAGTTCTTTTGCCGGGCCGTAGCGACCGTTTCTCATGTACTGGTAGTACAGTGAAATATGCGAGAAAATATCCGAAGGATTGGCTTCCACCCGCTGAAGAAAGAAATCTTCGAATGCAGTATTCAGTCGAACGGGATTCAAATCCTTCTCGCTGGAAACTGAGTATGGAGCATAATCATCCGAAAACCGGAGATCATCAAACGAAATTCCATTTTCATCGGTAATACGAACGATGAAATACTGCACCCCGTCAGGCTCGGCCAGTTTCATTAAAAGCCGATTATTTCCTGCCGGCATTTGCACTTTTACCCGATAAGCATCGAGGTCGGTCTTGACGTCTTCGGCACTTTCCAGGATCAAGACATCATTTAACCAGAATTTAAACTTTCCGGAAGCGCCAATATTGATCCAGGCCTCTCGAGCAGACGGACAATTGAAAAAGGACTGAGCGTAGTTCACACCGGCACCATATTCATTGTGTGAGGTGAAAAAATTATAGCCTTCATTTTCGTGCGGCGCTTTGTACCAATTCATCCACCCATTGCTGTTTGCATTGAAATCTTCCTCGCTCTTAGCCTTGAACTCAGGTTCATATACCACGTCAATCCCACCGTTATTCATGTTCTCGAAAGCGCCGCAATATTGCCAGGATTTCACGGATGACATCCCGCTTACTTTTCGATTGTAACTATCCATTTGCTTGCAATAGCGATCCGAGATTCCATCCAGGTAAAGCATAGCCTCGCGAAGGGTTTGGTTACTGAACTCTTCCTTTGCCACCCTTCTGACGCGTTCAATGAGTTTTTTAGAGAAACCGGTGATGGTATACTTTTCAAAGAAAAAACCCTGTGTCCACATGGCGTACAGAAAAGGTTCCCGGTCTTCATAAGAAAGAAACTCGTCCAAAAACCCGAATCCCGAAGGCATCTGACCGTTTTCGCCCTTCACAAGCTCCAGTGTAAGAAGCGATTCGACGGTTGGATTCTTTTTATGCAATGCAGTCGCCTGCCGCAAAGCTTCTTCGCGCTGATTTTTCAGAACCAGTTCCCATACATCATTCAGAGACTGTCCGTAAGTAAAAGTAAAGAGG
Organism: Crocinitomicaceae bacterium; assembly: GCA_050300995.1. Lineage (GTDB taxonomy): Bacteria > Bacteroidota > Bacteroidia > Flavobacteriales_D > Crocinitomicaceae > UBA4466. Next base: position 12,740 of record JBNKYR010000044.1, read on the forward strand.
AAGAGAAACCCGAGGAGTAAACGTGCCTTGTTCATACGCTTTGATTTGTTGGTTTAAAAATAATCCGTTAAGGATTACAACCCGTAAAAAAATCTGCGCCTAAACAGAGTGCAGACCATGTACAACCGTTACCACATGATCCAACACGTTGAAAATAAACAAAAAATCCCGCCGTTTTGGCGGGATCTTTTAAAGAATATCTTTTAAACTTTCATTCCTTTTACAACGCGATCCTTACGCTTGGTCTTCTGAAGACGCTTACGAATCACCTGCAGATAAGCAGTTCCACTGGAACTTGTTGCCGTATACGTTTCATTTCCATATTGGATCGTTCCTCCGCTACGACCATTGTTCCAGTCAGCAACGAGGTAGTATTTACCGGAAGTTGTTCCAGGACGTGTCGCAAAAGTCACCGTTTTGCCAGCTCCGACTTCAAAACGAAGAATCAACTCCTGATTTGGTCCGTAGCCATCAAATACACATTTTGTTCCGATAGGGATGATCACGCGATCCTGTTCTTTATTCGATGAAGTAACAAGTTTACCTGATTCATCGGTACCCTGATTACCTGATTCTTTGTTCTTTTCCAGAATGATGGTAGCCGAAGTGTAGAACTGAACTTTTTTGACCATTTGCTCAGACTCCAGACCGAATTCATCGCGAATCTCATTGGTATAAGGAATTTTTGTTCCGCAGCTTGCGAGAACCACTCCGACGATTAACAACAACACGTATTTTTTCATAGCCTTCAATTTCCGGGAATTAGATGTTTTTATCTTCTGCAAAGATTGTTTCCAATTTCTGTTTGCAAATATAGTCAATGACCTTTTCAAAAATAGTGCCTGATTCGATTGTTTGTGAAAATCGTCCTATTTTTGACCTAAAATCCGCGGGATGGAAGTTCAAATCGTTCGCTTTACCTTTAATGCTTTTCAGGAAAACACCTTTGTTGTTCACGACGGAGAAACGTGTGTTATTATTGACCCCGGCTGTTACGAACGTGATGAGCAGCAGGAACTGATTGATTTTATCTCACGGGAAAACCTGAAACCGGAAGCGGTACTGCTTACTCATGCGCATGTAGATCACGTTCTTGGTTGTGCCTTTGTGGTGAATCATTACAACATCGGGTATGTCATTCACGAGAAAGACATTTCCACCTTACAGGCTGTGGCAGGTTATGCACACGTCTATGGCTTCCCCGGATACATTCCTCCTGATGAACCTTCAGTCGTTCTGGAAGGTGGCGAAACACTTCAGTACGGCGAAATAACTTTCAAAGTGTTGTTTACGCCCGGGCATGCTCCGGGTCATGTGGTATACTACCTCGAAAAAGAAGGTTGCGTCATTAATGGAGATGTACTTTTTGCCGGGAGTTTCGGGCGTGTTGATTTGCCGGGAGGAGATCTGGAAACCCTGAAGCATTCCATTTTCGAAACCATGTTCCGTTTACCGGAAGAAACAATTGTTTTTTGCGGGCACGGAACCGAAACAACCATCGGTCAGGAAAAACGCACCAACTATATCCTGCAGTTCTGACACATGCGGATCGCCGTAAATACCCGCTTTTTACTGGCCTCCAAAATGGAAGGATTCGGTTGGTACACCTATGAAGTTGTCAGCAGAATGGTGCGGCAACACCCGGAGCACACCTTTATCTTTTTCTTCGACCGTAAATACGATCCTTCCTTCATTTTCGGAGAGAATGTGATCCCTGTTGTGCTTCCGCCACAGGCACGCCATCCCCTGCTCTTCAAAATCTGGTTCAATCAATCGGTGAAACGAGCATTGAAAAAATACAAGGCTGATGTTTTCTTTTCTCCGGACGGGTACCTTTCATTGACGAGTCCGGTTCCGCAGGTTGGTGTCATTCACGACATCAATTTTGAGCACAACCCGGAAGATATTCCGAAAGCCGCATTGCGCTATCTGCGGAAGTACTTTCCTTTGTTTGCGAAAAAGGCAAAACACCTGCTGACCGTTTCCGAATACTCCCGTCAGGATATTGCCAAAACATACGACATCCCACTTTCCAAAATTACAGCCGTCTGGAATGGTGCCTCTGAAGTATTCAAGCCCATCAGCGACGCTGAAAAACAGGAAACAGAACAACACTATGCCCAGGGGAATCCATACCTCCTTTTTGTCGGAGCGCTCCACCCGCGTAAAAACGTGGGGCGCCTGATTGAAGCCTACGTTGGAATGAAAGCACAGGATCCGGAAAATCCGTACAAATTGGTTATCGTGGGTGAACAGATGTTTTCGGGCCCCCACGGGAACCTTCAAATTCCTGAAACCTATCAGAACGACATTCTGTTTACCGGGCACCTGAGCCTGGAGGAACTGGCCAAAGTAATGGCCGGAGCAACTGTATTCACCTTTGTACCCTATTTCGAAGGATTTGGAATTCCACTCGTTGAGGCGATGCGTTGCGGAACACCAATTCTTGCCGGCAATCGCACTTCACTTCCCGAGGTAGCGGGCGAGGCCGCGCTTTACTGCGATCCGTTCGATGTTTCAACTATTCGTGAAAAGATGATTGAAATTTGCGGAAATGCGGAACTTCGTCGAGAACTAAGTGCCCGCGGGCTGGAAAGAAGTGAGCTCTTTTCATGGAACCGATCTGCAGAAAAGGCCTGGGAGATCATTGAAAAGGCCTTCCTTGAGAGTTCGGGACGTCCCTGAAACGAACGGCCTGCAGGATTTTTCTACTTTTGCTGAAAAGAATCACTATGAAACGACTCCTCTTTATCGTACCATCTTTGCTATTACTGACGGCCTGTGGTGGGTCCAAACTCATTGTAAGTGAGATTCGTTCACTCGAATTCGAATACAGTCCGGGAGCAGAATTGAATTTCGGAAACACATTTGAGGGCAGAATCAAAGCGATGATGAACAATGGCGATGAGATCGATGTGACCTCCCACCGTAAGCTTGATTTTATCTCCGATGACGTTTCAAAATTCGGGAAGTCCTTTACCATTACAAAACACCCGCAAAACTTCAACGACGATATCGCAGTGATTTCCATGACTGTGACTGACAAAGAAGAATCCTTTGTTCGAAAGGACACGCTCCGTATGAATTTCCAGGGAGGATTACGAATCCTTGGCTACGGTGGTGATGGTGCCAACGGTGAGGACCAGAAAGATCGTGGCTCGCCATGGCTGTTTCGGGATGGTAAGACCGGAGATGATGGAACGCCCGGACAACCCGGAGGAAACGGAGAACAACTGATGGCGCATATCTGGAAGGAACACGACCTGTATTACATTTATGTCACAAACCGGGAAGGAACAATCACCTGGCGTTACAAAACACTGGCAACGGCTCCCGTAAAATTCGATGTATCCGGTGGAGATGGCGGTCGTGGTGGAAACGGAGGAAACGGGAGCGACGGCAAAGACGGTGAAAAAGACGAGGACGGTAAACTCAAACGTCCCGGAGATGCCGGAAATGGTGGAAACGGAGGAAACGGAGGTGACGGCGGGAATGGCGGATCCGTAACGTTGACTATTCATCCGGATGCCGCTGACATTTCTTCGCACCTGGAGTATTCGCTGGGAGGTGGAAACGGAGGTGACGGCGGAAAGGGCGGAACAGCTGGTAAGCCCGGGCAGGCGCTCAGCGGTCAGACTGCCGCATCGAACGGTACGAATGGCCGGCAGGGATTGCACGGTCGAACCGGAATGACCGGAACCACTCAATCAGAGTTCAAGGTATTTGATCCGACAACATTCAAATAAAAAGAAAGGGACGCCGAGGCGTCCCTTTCTTTTTATTTGTCAAATCTTAATTTCGGATACTGAGTTTGTGTACTGCTTTACCGGCAGAAGTTATCACCTCTACGAAGTATAATCCTGCAGCCTGGCGGCTAAGATCAAATGTCGTCACAGGCCCATCGACCACACGCTGCTCGATCAGACCACCCTTCATGTCCGTGAAACGAACGGTAGCCGTTGTATTTCCAAGTTTCGACAGGTCAACCGTTACAACACCGCTGCTCGGGTTCGGGTATACCTTAACATTGTTCAATACGTTTTCTTCCAAATCAGCCACATTCAGACAGAAATTTGTGCTTTCCTGATTCTGGAACTGACCACCACTTGCAAGTACCATTCCGTTGTAATCTAACTGAACCGTATAAGATCCGTTTCCATAAGTACAGCAAATTCCGTCTCCGAACACATCATAGATCACGAAATTATAGCATTCGCCGATTTCAAGGCATACATCCGCTGCTTCCAGTTGCTGATCATTCCCATCTGAAAAAGGACCTCCCGTATACAATACATTCGTGCCGTCATTGATCTCCCATGTGGTTTCCGAACCATATTGATCCTGAATGATGTCAATCGAAACATTCACCCCATTCAACACCGCATTGAAATTGCTCGTTTCGGAATCGTTCCCGGTATTCATATCAGCATTTCCGTTCGGAGAAGATGATGTTACCACAAGCGTATTAACTCCTGCAACAAGGTTGAATGAAGGAAGATTCACTGTTGTTATTGCTCCGGATGCCAGAGATCCCGTCCATGGAATAGTACCGGTACTTTGTCCGTTGTTGAAATCATACATGATATCCGCTTGCGTCAGGGTCACGCTTCCATTGTTTTTCAAAGTAGCCGTAGGAGTCACCGCGCTCTCATTACAATAGTTAGCCGACAAACCATCAATGCTAGGGATTGACGCGTCGTAATCGTAAACTACTCCTGCACAACTTCCCGTACCCAGGCCGTCCAATACCTTAATTCCTGTATTGTTCGGGTCAAGGTAATCTTTCACGCGCGTAGTTGGCGATCCGCCTCCATCCCAGGAAACAGACAAGCGACCGTAATAATCTTCCGTAATGGAGCTGCACGAAGCGCTACCACCATACAACTGACCGATCAGGTGATGATCCTGATCCCATAATCCTGATCCTGAAGATCCTGGTTCTGTAGTTCCGTCCTCATAATTCAATATTTTCCAGCACTGTGCGCTGCTCCAGGAAGCCTGAACCGGTGCGTCCTGATCAAACGAAATTTTCTTCACATCGCCTGAAGGATGGTGAATCACCGTTGTGTTGGAAGGAGTCACACCGCTTGCATCCCAACCTGCGTAGTATACGTTGTAAGAAGCAGGGATTGAAGATGACAATTCCATTAAACAGAAATCGGACCCCGCACTGTTTGCCAGCCATGTTGCCCCGGAAACAGATTGAGTCGTAGGGCCGTTCTGCGTTGGAGTACATGTCGGGCTTTCCCAGTTGAAACGGAACACCCAGTTCGTTACATTCGTACCACAATGATTTGCGGAAAGGAACAACGGACGCTGATCCTGTGCATGATTGTTCAACACGGTTCCTGTACACATTCCAGATCCACTAACCACGATGATCGCAACTGAACTGATATCACAACGCCATGGATCGCCCTCCGGACAGACCACATTGTTATTGCATGCACCTGAGCTGCCAAGTCCTTTCTGATAAATCTCACGGGCTTTGCCGAAGATATCACGATAACCATGCGTTACCTGACCGATACGCAGAATGCTTTTCTGTGCAAGACCAGGATGACGTTGCAGCAATTCAATGATAATGGTCTCCCCGGAAACAGGCATGGTTGCCAATCCTTCCCATTCTTTATTATTCAAATAGGTAAACGGACCGATCACATCCGACCGGTCTTTGTTATAAATGAAAAGTTGATCACCCGGCACCAATTTGTACTGGTCAAAGATGACATTCATGTTCATTGCTCCTTTTGAAGTCAATGCAAGTCGCCATACACGCTCGCCGTTGTCAAGATCGTGCCAGACGCCGGAATTTTCAAGATCGTAGCTGGTTTCAAAAGGCTTTCCGAATCGCCACGGACCGATCTTTTCAGCATCGTTGATCGCATCTTCCGCAAGCATAGCATTTAGGTCGAAGGACGGCATCTTGATCACCGGCACTTCTGCCAACGGAGATTTGAATAATTTCCACGATGCCGGATGAAAAACCTGTCTCAAAAAGCGTAGATCAACACCCTGTATCGCAATGATCTAGAATTCAGCATCCGGTTCCGCCTCAAACCATTCTTCGGTTTTTCGGAACAATTGTTCAT
>JBNKYR010000045.1:0-18821 GCA_050300995.1 Crocinitomicaceae bacterium
CGTTTGAGCGCTTTACGCTCGGAGGTTCCGGTCTTACAGGTGTGAACCAGATCGGTGGACGTGAGATCATTGCACTCCGTGGATACAACGATAACTCGATCAACTCTTCCGGAGGAGATCCATTGATCGCGAAGTATACCGTGGAATTGCGTTACCCACTTTCACTGAACCCTCAGGCGACTTTCTACGGATTGCTCTTCGCAGAAGCAGGAAACACATACCCTTCATTCAAGCAGTTCAATCCGTTTAATGTGAAGCGTTCCGTCGGAGCCGGTGTTCGGGTATTCCTTCCGATGTTCGGTATGCTTGGACTTGATTACGGATTCGGATTTGATAAACTCGATTATTGGTCTACCGGATTCAGCACCAGTACAGTTAACGGTCACAACGCAGAAATTGATTCGAAAGGCTTCCATGGCCAGATTCATTTCACTATCGGAATGAACCTTGGAGAGCTTTAATTCCCCTTAATCACAATAAAAGTATTAATTTCGCCGTTCGGCTGACAAAGTTGATTTTATGAAAGCACTTGTTCTAACGCTAGCACTGATTTTTGGCACAGGGTTTGTCTCCGCTCAGAAGTACGCATACATCGACTCCGATTATATTCTGGAAAATGTACCCGCGTATAAAGAAGCAAAAGAAAAGCTTGACAAACTGGCCGATCGATGGACAAAAGAAATCGAAGAGCGTTACGAAGTACTGAAGATGAAGAAGGACAATTTTGCGAGAGAGGAAGTACTCCTGCCAAAAGAAGAAAAGAAGAAGCGTCAGGACGAAATCGACCAGCTTGAACTCGAAGCCATGCAGATGCAGAAATTGCGTTTCGGTGTAAATGGTGACTACTTCCAGAAGCGCCAGGAATTGATCAAACCAATTCAGGACGACGTTTACGATGCGATGCAAAAAGTTGCTTCGAAAAGAAATTACAGTTTTGTATTTGACAAGGCCAACCAAAGTAATCTGGTGTACGCCGATAGCAAATACGATATCAGTAAGGTGGTACTTAAGGAAATGGGAATCACCGACAATTAATCTTGAAAAGGATCATCTCTAAATCAGCAAACAGAAAAGGAAAAATGAAAAAGTTATTACTTGTTATTGTATTGGTAGTTAGTGCGGGAGCAACATTCGCACAGTCGAAAGTGGCGCATGTAAATTCACAGCACTTGCTTGACACTTTGCCTTCACGAAAAGAAGCAATTAAGAAGCTCCAGGAATTTGAGAAGAATGGAATTGCCGAGCTGCAGGAAATGGAAACTGACCTGAACAATGCGTATGCTAAATACGAAAAGGATCGTCCGAATATGTCACCTGTGATCATCAAGATCGAGGAAGAAAAGCTGATGAAAAAGCAGCAGGCGTTGCAGGAGCGTGAGCAGTCGTTGAATATGGAAATGCAGGCTTACTCAAACGAGTTGAACCAACCTATTCTTGAGCGCGTTCAGAAAGCCGTGAAGATCGTGGCAGACCGCAAGAAACTGAACTATGTGATCGATGAATCCGTAACGCTGTATTTCGAAGGCGGAATGGATATTACCGATGAAGTTGTGATCGAGTTGATGAAACTCGAAGCAGAAGGGAAATAAAAAAAGAACTTCAATATGTAGAAAGGGCTGTCCGTTTGTGACAGCCCTTTTTTTGTATTGCTTCCTGGTCTGAAGCGAAGGTCGGAGCCTACTTTTTTGTAGTTTTAACGCATGGGACCCATCGGCATATTTGATTCCGGTTACGGCGGATTGACCATTCTCCGGGATATTCGCAAACAACTTCCTGAATACGACTTTTTGTATCTCGGAGACAATGCCCGTGCGCCTTACGGTACGCGTTCCTTTGATGTGGTTTATGAGTTTACGCTGGAAGCCGTGCGCGAGCTTTTCAGTCGTGGGTGCGAACTCGTCATTCTTGCCTGCAATACGGCTTCTGCCAAAGCATTGCGGTCTATCCAGCAAAATGATCTTGCGAAGATTGATCCGGAGAAACGGGTACTGGGAGTTATTCGTCCGAGTACCGAGATCATCGGTGAGTTGTCTGTTTCCGGAAAGGTCGGGATTCTGGCTACCGAGGGGACGGTGAAATCGAATTCCTATGTGATTGAGATCGGGAAATTTTCTCCGGAGACGGTTGTCTACCAACAGGCATGCCCGATGTGGGTTCCGTTGATCGAAAATAACCGGCATACTTCGAAGCCGGGGATGGAATTTATTCGCGAGGATGTGGAAAATTTACTGTCCATGGATCCGGATATCGATGTGATTATTCTCGGGTGTACCCATTACCCGATTGTGCAGGATTTTATCCGCTCCATCGTTCCGCCAAACGTGCGGGTTCTGGCACAGGGAACGATCGTGGCTGACCGCCTTCAGGATTATCTTGAACGTCATCCATGGATTGAAGAACGTTGCTCAAAAGGAGGAACCGTCAGCTATTTAACGACTGAGAATCCGGAAACCTTTGATGCGAACGCAGGTGCCTACATCGGAGAGGAGATCCATTCCATGCACATCAAGCTCGGTTAAGTACAAAAAATTGTCGGATGGTCCGGCAGATGAAGGCGATCTGGTCGTGATGAAGTTCGGCAAATAAGGGGAGCCGAATTACAGTATCCGCATAACGTTCTGCATTTGGAAATTCACGGTCAACCGGGTCGTGTTCCTGAACATAAGGGCTTTTGTGCAACGGTAAATAATGAAACAGTGCCAGAGCGCCCTGCCCTTTCAGAAAAGAGATCAAAGCATCACGTTCCCATTGATTTTTGCACAGAAGGTAAAAAATATGGTAGTTGTTGCTTTGGTACCCTTCCACTTTTGCCATTTTAAAATAGCCTTTTTCGTCCAGCGGACCGAGGGCTTCGGCATAGTGTTCCCAGGCAGCTTTTCGCTTGGCCTGGATTTCATTAATTTCTTCCAGTTGCGCATAGAGAACGGCAACACTGATCTCCGACGGATAAAAATTTGATCCGAGGTCAACCCATTCGTATTGATGGACAAGACCACGTTCCATATCCAGTCGGTTGGTGCCCTTCGCCCAGACTTTTTCAGCACGTGAAACAAGGCGTTCATCGTTCACAATCAGCATTCCTCCCTGTCCGCAGCTTACGTTCTTGGTTTCGTGAAAGGAAATGGCCGCCATATGCCCGATCGTTCCCAGGTAGCGGTCCTTGTATTTGGCTGTAATGGCATGGGCAGCATCTTCGATCACAACGATCCCATGTTCTTCGGCAAGTTCCATGATGGCATCCATATCACAGGCGAGTCCGGCATAATGAACCACTACAATGGCTTTGGTGGAAGCGGTGATCAAAGGTGCAATCTCTTTTGCCGAGATATTCGGGCTGGAGTTGGTGCTGTCGCAAAAGACCGGTTTTGCCCCGAGAAGCGCAAAAGGCGTAGCCGTTGATACAAAGGTGTACGACGGCAGAATAATCTCGTCGCCTTCGTTGAGATCAAGCAGGATCGCTGCCATTTCCAGTGCATTTGTTGCGCTGTTGGTCAAAAAGCAGTGATTAAAACCGAAGCGCTCTTTGAAAAAGGAATGGCATTTATGCGTAAAATGGCCGTTGCCGGAACATTTGCCTTTCTGAAAAGCAATCGCGATATGCTCACTTTCTTTTCCGGTGAAGTATGGTTGGTTGAATGGAATCATAAGGACAGAGCCGTCTAACTTTCATCCAAATTAACATAAAATCGTTCAATTTCCGCTATCTTTGAGTGACCTAAGCAAGCGATTATTCAGCCCGATGAACCCAAGCTATCCTGAATTCAAAGCGCGTATCGAAGAAGCACTGGACCCGAAATTTACGGTGGATGTGGAACAGATACGTACCTGGACATCCATGCAGTCGCTGATTGCCGTTAGTGCAATTGATGAGCATTACGATGTACTGATCACTTATGAGGATCTTGCTTCGGTCTCAACCCTGCAAGAGTTGCACGATGTGGTGCAGCGTAAAACACGCTGATGGCGATTTTTTCTGTGAACAATATCCGGATTGCGGGCATCACCGCGGCTGTACCTTCTGCAAAGGCCTCCAACCGTTCGTGTCCGTTGATTTCTGCGGAAGAGGCCGAGTTGCTGATCCGGACAACGGGAATCGAAGAGCGACGGATTGCCGGAAAGGATTTGTGTGCTTCCGATCTTTGTTTTGAAGCTGCAAAAGCCCTGCTGGAAGAACTGAGATGGGATCCGCATGAAGTGGATGCGCTTGTGTTTGTGACGCAAACCCCGGATCACCAATTACCCGGAAACAGTATGTTGCTACAGGATCGTCTTGGGCTGTCGCATGAATGTATGGCGCTCGACATTCACCAGGGATGTGCGGGCTATGTTTATGGGTTGGCAACGCTTTCGGGTATGATGAGCGCCTCCGGATTGAAAAAAGCGTTACTGTTGGTCGGTGATACCATCACAAAATTGCTTGATCCGTCGGATAAAGGAACCATTCCGATCTTTTCCGATGCCGGCTCAGCGACGGCTCTGGAGTGGAGTGATGCCGCGGAACTCATGCATTTTCATCTTCAAACAAACGGTGCGAAGTCGAATGCTATTTGCATGCAGGGAAGTGGTTCGCGGAAAGACGAGCCTGGAGATCCGTTCATGCGCATGCGCGGACACGATATTTTTACCTTCGGACTGAAGGAGGTCGCACCGAACATCGAATCATTGTTGCAGTATTGTAGGATGGAAAAGAATGAAATTGACTATTTTGTTTTCCATCAGGCCAACCTGCTGCTGAATGAATCAATCCGAAAAAAACTCGATATTGCGCCGGAGAAAGTTCCGTATACACTTCAGAATTATGGAAATACCAGTTGTGCAACCATCCCGCTGACCCTTGTAGATCAGGTTTGTGAACAGGCGGCGGAGGATGCAAAACGAGTGGTGTTATCGGGATTCGGTGTTGGGCTTTCCTGGGGTTCAGCAGTCGTTAGCCTGCAAGACTTGCGAAGTAGAAAATTGATCGAAATAGATGAATGACATAGACTTTTCCATCGTTGTTCCTGTCTACAAAAGTGTGGACACACTGGTGCAGATTTGTGCCGGAGTGGCAGAGCTGATGCAGGAATTGGGCAAAAGCTATGAACTCATTTTTGTAGAGGATCACGGCAGTGAAGCCAGTTGGCAGGAATTGTTGAAACTCAAAAAGGCCGATCCTGACCATCTGAAAATCATCCGTTTGTCGAAGAATTTCGGACAGAATGGAGCAACGCTCTGCGGGATCGATGAAGCGGTTGGAAACAAAGTTGTTACGATCGACGATGATCTGCAGGTGTTACCGTCCGAGATCAAAAAACTACTGGATTGCCAGGTTGAAGAAAATACGGATGTGGTTTATGGAACCTTCTCCAAGCAGCAAAGTTCGTGGCTGCGTAGGGTTGGGAGTCGGATGATCAAGCGAATTTTCGGAGGAAAGAACAGTACGGCGCCCATTGGTTCATCCTTCCGACTGATCAACCGGAATGTGGTGAGTATGCTTAAAAATCACTCACAGGATCACTTGTTCATCAATCAGGTGATTACCTGGTATACCAATGACATCCGACAGGTGGAAGTAGCTCACAATTCACGCCAGGAGGGGAAGTCCGGATATACATTCTGGTCTCTTTTTTTATTGTCCCTGCGTCTGATCCTTTACTATACGAGCATTCCGATGAAGATTATGATCTTTCTGAGTACTTTGACAGCTTTCGGAATTCTTGCATTGGCCGTTTATTACGTGTACTATCAATTGGATAACAGCAACCAGCTTGACTTCTTCATGTTGACGGTTCTGATCGCGATGGCCGTGATTTCCGGTAGTATCAGTGTTTTCGGGGTATACATCAACCGCATTTACTCGGCCCGGGTAAAAAAGCCCAACTATTCCATTAAAATCAAACTCTGATGATCCTGCGCAAATTCGGGGTGGAATTGCGTTCGCTGGTGGAAGAGGACCTGCCATTGGTACTCGAGTGGCGCAACGATCCCGGGATCAATCGCTACATGCTTTTTCAGGAACACATTACAATGGAGGAGCACCGTCGTTGGTTTACCTCCCTCGGGACGGGTTCGGTTTACCTGATGATTCGCTGGAACGATCAAAATATTGGGGTATTTAACCTGCGTGAGATCGACTGGGAGCTACGCAGTGCCGAAGCAGGTATTTTCATAGGTGATGCGGCCTATCGCAAAAGCTATGTGCCCATGTTGTGCATCCTGGCGATGATGGACCTCGTTTTCGATGTGTTTGGTTTCAGCGAACTAAAAGCCCGTGTGCGAAGAGACAATGCGGAAGCCTTGCAGATGAACAGAGATCTGGGCTACAGTGCTTGCGGGGAAGACGAATCAGCGATCTATCTCAAGGTGACCCCTGAAGACTACCACCGGCGACGCGAGCGTTTCACGCCGTTTCTTGACAAATACCGAAACGACGTGGAAGAAATCTATCTTTCTCCAGGAGAAGAGGCCCTTTTCCTTCCGGTGAAATAGCCGGTCAGTCGTTCCATTTCGAGCAAGAGGATCAACCGGATCGGAAAGCAGGGGTGCAGTCCCCATTTCACTAATCGTAGGGGAAGCAGAAGATCACTGTACGGCAGTTTTTTCAATGCCATTTGCTCTCGTAGTGGTGAGTTGACCGCTTTCCAGAATTGTTCCTGATTGTAGCGAAAATATTCCCGCGGAGCACGGCCTTTGATGATCTCCATACCGATGTGAAAGGTGAGGATTTCATTTTCATACAGACGGAAATTCTTTGCCAGGGCGTACAGATTCTGGGAAAAAGTGATCTCGATAAAGGGAACACCGATGCAGATCGCTTCAAGGTTCAGTTTCGGAAAGAGATCCCTGTGAAACACAAAGCAGTCGAAACCGGGATGTTTTTTGCCGTGATCCTGATAGATGGCGGGCAGATCCTCCACCTTGAAATACTTTTCTTCCAGGCGTCGACGGTTGATCATGAAAGCGTCGAGCCCCTCGTTGATGAACCGGTTGACTGACCTGTAAAAATCCGGATACAGGCCGATGTCGACATTGGTATAGATCAGGTATTCGGCATCGCTTTCATCGTACATACGTTGAAGGATATCTGCCAGGATCGGCAGCTTCATCTTTTTTTGGAAGTCGCCCATGTCAAGCACAGAACGATCAAGGTCGCGTGTAGCTGTGAAGCCCTCGGGCACCATCGAACGATCTTCTTCAAACTGCGCTGTCAGCAACTCAACTTCTACCACATCTTTGGCTTCGTCCTTCGCACGGAGCATGGAAGCAAAGGTGATGGGTTGGGCCGTGTACAAATCGGAAGAGTGACTTGCATGAAAGGGGTTGATAATGTGTGCGATCTTTCTCACGGAAGCTTTTGGCAAAAATAGGAATTCGGAGAGATCAGCCGGTGCTTGATGGATGCATTAATGCTATCTTTACGCGATAACCAATCCACAGAATGAGCCGGACGATCATTGAAAACAAAGCCGTTCCGATGCGGGAATACCTTCGTCGGATGTACCGCTATCGTTCAATGATGTTTACACTGGCACGCCGGGATCTCAAAGCAAGGTATGCGCAGACTTCACTGGGTATTTTGTGGGCCATTATCCAGCCTTCCATCGCCCTGGCAATTTTCTGGGTCTTCTTCGAAGGCTTCATTCACCTGGAAACAGGAAACATCCCCTATCCGGTCTTTGCTTTTTCCGGGATGGTGCTCTGGTATTACTTTTCGGGAATCATCAACAATGGAGGAACTTCACTGATCCAGCATCAGGAACTGATTCGGAAGATCTATTTTCCGCGACTGATCCTGCCGCTTTCCAAGTTGTTTACCGGCCTGGTGGAAATGTTGATCTCCCTGGTATTGCTCACGATCCTGATGATCGCGCTTAAAGTGGGCGTAAGCTGGCGACTGGTATTCATACCGGGAATCATTCTGCTGGTCATGATGACCGGGTTGATGGTCAGCGTTTGGCTAAGTGCGTTGACAGTCCGCCGCCGCGATTTTCAGCACCTGATCCCGTACCTGGTGAATTACGGGATTTGGTTGACTCCGGTATTCTACCCGGTAACGATCGTTCCGGAGCAATACCACGACTGGATTTACCTGTTAAATCCAATGGCCACAGCGATCGAAATGTTTCGCTGGGCACTGCTCGGAACAGCGTTCGAAGGATACTATTGTTTGTCATTTGTTTGGGTGTTTATACTGCTCGTTGCGGGAATCTATCTTTTTCGGAAAACGGAGCGGAACATTGCCGATTATGTGTAAATTTGATAGAACCCGAACAGACCTATGAGAGCACTATTTTTGAACCCCGAATTTCAGGAACAATTTGAGCGTAAGGGCTATGTAAAATTACCTTTGCTCAATGAAGAAGAAGTGAAAGAGCTTTTGGGCTATTATCAGGATCAGGCTTTTGACAATAAGATTGATGGTGGATTTCATATCAGTCTGGACAATAAAGACTCCGGACTTGTGACTGAAGTCGGTGAACGGATCAAAAAGGTACTGGCACCGAAGGCCATGGGAATCTTCGATCGGGGAAAGATCTTTACGGCCAGTTATGTGATCAAAGAACCCGGTTTGCGTAACATTGTTCCACCGCATCAGGATTGGAGCTTTGTGGATGAAGAACAGTTCTGTTCGGTGACCGTCTGGACGCCGTTGGTGGATGTCACGGAAGAAAACGGAGCGCTGGGCGTAATCCCTGGAAGCCATCGTCTGTTCAATCACCCGCGTTCTTCACCTTCACCGCAATCGAAATCGCCGTTGGCCGATCATATTTTCACCCTTTTTCCCTATGTTCAACTAGTGGAAATGAAAGCCGGTGAGACCCTGATCTTTAACAACAAGCTGATTCATGCTTCTCCTCCGAACCTGACTGATCAACCGCGTATTGCGGTAGGAATCGGGGTGACCCAGGAAGAAGCGCAATTGATCCACTATTACCATATTCCGGGAAGTCAGCCGGCGCAGTTGCAGGTGTATGAGGTTGATGAGTCCTTTTACCCGTACTATAACAATGCGCGTCTGTCCGATTTCTATGAGGCAGGGAAGACGCCCACGGAACTCAAAGCGGTGAAAGTAATTGAGCGCAAGGTGCCGGATCTGTCGGTGGACGAAATGAAAGCATTGGTGGAATCGCTGCCGGATGCTGCGATCAATCAACCGTTGATGGATAAACTGGCCCGTCTTTTCAACTATAATGTCAATGCAAACGGTCTGAAAGAGGAAAGGGAAGCGGAGACGGTTGTTGCTGAGGAAACAGCGCCTGTGGATGAACGAACATTTTTTCAAAAATATACCCCGGGAAACATTGTCAGGGAAATCGCCTGGCGAATGCGGGGAGGTAACTAAGCGTGCCATGAGAAGAACATTGAAAGACGACGCACTGGAAGCCCGATTCCAGAAAGACGGATACGTTTCCATCCCATTCCTGAACGAACAGGAGGTGGAAGAACTGAAGAAGTACTATTTCGATACGTTGGAGGAAAGTGGCGGTCATATCGGTCCGCAGGATGAATCCTTCGATACGAAAACTGAGATCACCTACGATTTCACCTTCATCGACAAGAACATTGCGTACAAGCGCAAGGTGTTCGATGTGATCACCAAAGCTTTTGAACGTCATTACGACAAGTACCTCGACAATTATCTGCCGATCATTGCCAATTTTATCCGAAAGAAAACTGACGGAGGTGAAGTGCCTTTGCATCAGAACTGGGCATTTGTGGACGAGCATACCTGTGCATCGGTTTCCATCTGGTGTCCTTTGGTCGATAGCAGCGCCGAAAACGGTACGTTGGAAGTCGTGCCAGGAAGCCACAAGCGTTTTGGCGAAGTGCGCGGACCGATGATCAAATCGGAACTCGAAGACATCAAAAAGGAGATCATCGACAAGTACATGATCCCGTTGGAAACAAAGGCCGGAAATGCGGTTATTCTGGACGACAGTATTGTGCACTATTCCTCACCGAATCAGACGGACGGACTGCGCCTTGCGATCCAGTTGATCCTGATCCCGAAAGAGGAACAATCGATCCACTACCACATGGATCTTTCGAAAAGCAATACGCAGGTGGAAACACTGGCTGTGGATCACGATTTTTACATGCTGTTCAACCCCTGGAAAAAACCGGATACGAACATCAAACGTCTGAAGAGATTCAATTATCATCCATTCAATCTGACGATCGAAGAATTCGATAACCAATTGAAAGGACCGCGCTTTGATGCTCCCGTGAAACCCTCTTTCTGGAAACGTCTTACCGGAAAAACCGCCTGATGCTGGATTTTTCAAATAAACGGTCCATTTTCCGCGATCCGGCACACACGGAAATGTTTAACCGTGACGGCTTTGTGATCGTACCTTTTCTGAGCGAGGAGCAGATTGCGGAATTGCTGGGTGTTTATCGTTCGTTTTATCCGGAGGGCGTGGAAGGTTTCTTCACCACGACCTTTGCCAACAATGTAGAACACCGGGAAGGGGTGAACCGGACGATCCGCGAGGTTTGTCTTGCACGTATTGATGAGTTGTTCAAGGATTACAAAACACTCTTTTCCAGTTTTATTGTCAAGGCGCCGGGAGAGAAAAGCGAATTGATCATGCATCAGGACATGACCCTGGTCGATGAGCAACTGTATTCGGGGATCAATATCTGGTGTCCGTTGATCGACCTGACAGAAACCAATGGCGCGATTGAAGTGCTGCCGCGTAGCCACCGCCTGTTTCAAACGTACCGTGGTTCGTCCATTCCCGATATCTACGACAATGTGGTACCGGAAGTGAAGGAGATCATGCATCCGCTTTACCTCAAGGCAGGTGAGGCCGTGATCTTCGATCAGAGCATCATTCACTATTCGCCGCCGAATCTTTCCGAAGAGGAGCGTCCGGTGATCAATACTTTTGTGGCGCACAAGGAAGCAAAGATCAAGATCTGTTACTGGGACAAGGAAAAATACACTGATCAGATCGAGATCTTTGAGGAAGAAGACGATTTTCTGGAACAATTCGAGCAGTTCGGACACGACATTTTCAGTCGCCCGAAGATCGGAAAGAGCCTGGGCCTGTTCCCTTATGATTTTCCGAAGATCACAGTTGATCTGCTCGAAAAAGAATACGATTATCAACCGGTGAAAACAGCTGAGCCATCACGTTCGTGGTTTCAGCGTATACTTGGAAAGTAAGGGAGATGAAAAAAGCGATTTTTAAAGACAGGGAACTGCAGCAAAGCTTCGAGGAGAATGGCTTTGTCAAGCTCCGCTTGTTTGAACCCGAAGAAGTGACACAACTGGCTTCGATCCGTGAGACGTATTTTCCGGAGAAGATCGACTACTTTTTTTCTTCCAGCTACCTGGATGATTTTGATCGAAAGACCGAAGTAAGCGAGAAGATCACGGAATTGATCTCCGGCCCGGTCGCAAAGCACTTTGAAAATTACCGTTTGATCGGTGCTGCCTTTCTGATCAAGGGGAGCGGTCCGAAAAGCGAAATGCCCATGCATCAGGACTGGACGATCGTTGACGAGGATCAGTATTTTGCTGTCAACATCTGGATCCCCCTGACCGGCACGCGTGAAACAAATGGCACCATTGAAGTATTACCGGGCAGCCAGAAATGGAACGAAGCCCTGCGCGCGCCAACGTTTCCATTTTACTTTGAAGGCCATCAGGAACGCATTCGCAAGCATTTGGTAGCCATTGATGCCGAACCGGGCGAAGTAGTGGTGCTGAATCAGGCGGTCATTCATTATTCTAAAGCGAACAATACAGATGAACTGCGTCCGGCCATCACGGCAGGACTGATCAGCAAAGATGCACCGCTGACCTTTCATTACCTCAACCCGGAACATCCGGGAGAAGTGGAGGTCTTTGCACAGGACGACGATTTCCTGCTACGCTTTGAGAACTTTCATCAGTCGATCTACCAGCGCCCGCAGATGGGCACAAGTACGGGCTTTAAGCCCTACGAGATCCCGAGGTTAACGTCGGAAGATCTGGATCGTCTGTTGGGACCTGAGCCGGTGGAAGTGGAGGAGAAACCAGGTTTCTTTGCACGATTGTTTGGGAAGTAGATCGCGTTCGGCGGCTGCGTACCCTGCGAATCTTCACAGGTCATCAACAAATCCCCGGAATGTATTGATAAACAACTCACCGAAGTATTCAACTTTAACGGCAAGCCGATCTTTAAAGGTTGATTTGAGATCTGCATTGGTCCCGCCAGTTTCCTGAGCATTCACGGAAAGTGAATTCAGTAGCAACGTAACTGCAATTAATCGTCTGATCGTCATTATTTTTAGTGTTTTTCAAAGGTGAATTTGAAGCTGTAAATTTTGTTTTCTTCGTAATTCGAGTTGATTTCCATCGCAGTGAGTTTACCATTCACTGCTTCGATCACTTCACAATGGGTTCCTTCAATGGATTCGATCGTGATCTCATTCTCGCAAATGGAGAAATGCACAACGACATAATCCTGAAAGTTTTCATGGAGTTCTACCTGGCTAAGATCCAGGATCATTTTGTCAGATAGTTCTTTTTTCAATGTCGGATTCTGATTGTCCGGAGCACCTGTCGAACCAATTAATCCCACACATAATAAAATCGTTTTCATCGTCATCAATTTTCTACTGATCCATTATTGATCAGTTGATTATGAGACAAAAGTAGGGTGGGCTTTCTCCGTGGAGGTTCGGGATCTCATGAAGAAGTTCGAACTTATAAAATGGAACCTGATTGGGAGGGATGAGTGCTATTCTCGTCCCCTCGATTCCCTTTCAAAGAGGGAAGATAGGTTTCCTCCCTTGAGGGAGGATTAAGGAGGGTGATGTCAATTGTCATAGTGTGTCACCCCTCTCTATCTCCCCTCAAGGGGAGAGGTTTTAATCCCTTTGAAGGATAAGGAGGGCGCCCCTGAAGATTTAACTCAAATAGTACTCTTATTACCTTACTCGTTCTTTTTCGATTATTTTTGAGTGACCTAATAGACAATTGCACAAAGATCTATCCATAGCAGTATTACCATTTAAGAACATGAGTTCTGACGTGGAGAATGAATATTTCTGCGATGGTATTACAGAAGAGATCATCAATGCTTTGGCGAAGATCAAATCGCTGAAGGTAACCTCCCGAACATCTTCGTTTCATTTCAAGAATAAGGAGATCCCCATTTCTGAAATAGCAGCCTCATTAGGTGTTACAACCATTTTGGAGGGAAGCGTCAGGCTTTCGGGAGATGTCGTGAGAATAACGGCGCAGCTAATTCAGGCGGAAGAAGATTTTCACTTCTGGTCGGAAACATGGGATCGGAAACTGGAGAAGATATTTGAGATCCAGGATGAGGTGAGTTTGGCCATTGCCGACAAGATCAGGGAGAATTTTGGTCACTTTGAACTGGAGGATCATCTGGTGGAAAAGCAAACGGAGAACATCAGTGCGTATGAATACTCCTTAATCGCGAAGTATCACAAGAATAAATGGAATCCTGAAGATTGCAGGATCGCTGAGGAGAATTACAGGAAGAGTCTGGAGCTGGACCCCAAACATGTGGCATCAATGGTTGGTTTAGCGGATGTGTATAGTTTTCTGGGGATGGTTGGGGTGCTTTCCTTTCATGATGCATGGACCAAATGCAATACTTTGATCGATCAGGCACTTGAGCTTGATCCGAACAATCCTGAGGCTTATTATCAGAAAGGACACAGTGCGTTCTTTACGGAATGTGATTATGCGAAAGCATTGAACCATGCTGCGAAAGCGATTCAACTAAAACCGAATTATGTTGAAGCACAACAGCTCCTATCCTTTTTACATGTGTTGGCAGGGAATACCGTTCAGGCGAAGGAACATTTGGATATTGCACTTGGAATTGATCCTCTGTCGCAGGAAACGCTGTTTTTCAAAGCGTACTATGATTACATGACGGGCAATTTCGCAGATGCATTTGAACAGCTGAACAGTTGCCTGGAAGTCAACCCGAAGAATATACCTGCGCATGCAGTAATGACCTTGTGTCTGTTAAAACTGGGCAGGTATAACGAAGTAGTGCACTATTTCGATGAGCTGTCCGTAGAAGTTGCCAAAGGAGAACGGATTGGTGCCATCGCACTCGCTTATGCCTTGAAGAAGGATCAGGAGAATGCGCAGAAATACATGGAAATGCTACGTGAAGATGCAAAGTCTCCGGATGGATTTACATCGGATTCTTATCTGTTCATGATGTATGCCGTTACCGGTGAAATCGACAAGGCGTTTGAATGGGTAGAATCAGGGATCAGGAATAAGTCTACGCTACTGATGCTGCGTTATCCCGACCCGATGGTAGATGCATTGAGACGAGATGACCTGTATGCGAAATTTCACAAAGCGATCTTTCATATGGATGTTAAAGAAGCATCTGCAACTCCTAAAAAGGCCTTGTTGGGTGATTCCACGGCTTCGGAGTATCGTGCTAAACTGATCGAACATCTAGAGCAAAACGAACCGTTCCTCGATCCCGGACTTACGTTGCGTTCGCTGGCAGCTCAAATTGACATTCATCCGAACAAGTTGTCCTGGTTAATCAATGAGATGCAGGAACAGAACTTCAATCAGTTCATCAACAAATACCGTATTGAGCATTTTAAGAGATTGGCGGTTGATCCGGAAAATGCACAATTCAGCATTCTGGGGTTGGCGTATGACAGCGGATTCAATTCCAAAACCGTTTTCAATACCTACTTCAAAAAGAGCACGGGCTTATCGCCTAAGGCCTGGATAGACGCTCAATAATCCCATTTCTTCACGAAAAGGTTCCGAATTATAATCCGGAACTACACGCTTTTGATTCCGAACGTTTTAGCGATTCGACTGCCTTAGTTTTGGTCTCGAATAACAAAAACAAATATTATGAAATCAATTGTTGTAAACGCGTATGGAGGACCAGAGGTACTTAAATTGGAAAACGTTGAGAAGCCGACTCCTGAATCAGATGAAGTATTAATCAAGATTGAGGCTACTGCCGTAACCAGAGCGAGTGTCATGATGCGAACGGGTACTCCTTATTTCGGACGTCTGTTCACAGGAATCTCAAAACCAAAAGTAAAAACACCGGGGACCGATCTATCCGGAATCATTGAGGCGATTGGTTCGGACGTTACCAGGTTTAGTATCGGCGATAAAGTGATGGCCGCAACTGATCTTAAATGTGGGGCATACGCCGAATACATCTGTATGTCAGAAGATGCGATGATCGTGCATCAGCCGGAGAACCTAAGCGCAGAAGAAGCAACAGGAATTATTGACGGAGGAAGCACTGCCCTTGCCTTCCTCACGGATCAGGTAACGATCCAACCGGGTGACAAAGTACTGATCAATGGAGCTTCAGGAAGTATTGGGATAGCCGCTATTCAGTTGGCAAAAGCATTTGGAGCTGAAGTAACAGCTGTTTGCAGTGGAAAGAACAAATCGTTGGTAGTAGGGGTTGGGGCTGATCACGTGTTGGATTACACGAAGAATGAGTTGGAAAAGAGCACAGTGCAATTTGATGTCATCTTCGATACTGTAGGGAAGCTGTCTTTCTTTAAAGCGAAGAAGCACCTTACAACAAGCGGCGTATTCCTGACCCCGGTTCTGGAATTCCCGGCATTACTGACGATGCTTTTCGTGAATCCCTTTTCAAAAAAGAAACTGAAGTTCGCCGCAACCGGATTACGCAAGCAAGGCCAACGAATGCGTGACCTTACGAAGATCACAGAAATGTTGGCAAACAACAAATTAAAAACAGTGATCGACAAGGTGTATTCACTGGAACAAATACAGGAAGCGCACGCCTATGTGGATGCCGGTCACAAAAGAGGAAACGTCATCATCAAAATGCATCGCGCTTAAGATCTAATTCAATCAACAAGCATCACTT
The DNA here is from genome assembly GCA_050300995.1 of Crocinitomicaceae bacterium. Taxonomy (GTDB): domain Bacteria; phylum Bacteroidota; class Bacteroidia; order Flavobacteriales_D; family Crocinitomicaceae; genus UBA4466. Next base: position 15,858 of record JBNKYR010000045.1, read on the forward strand.
AAAGCAATGAACGATGAGAAAACTGGCTTTAACAGGAGGAATTGGATATGTGATCATTTTTATCACAGGGATCTTTGCCAATTTCGGTGTTCTGGAAACGATGAGAGATCCGAACAGTCTCTTGAACACCTATTCTAACCTAAAAAACGGACAGGATCTATTGCTAATGGGCATTCTATCATTTGTCATCATGCTGATCGCCGACCTTGTAGTGACACTTGTATTGTGCAAACTATTCCACGAGGCGGATCCAAAGCGAAATACACGATCATCCACTTTTCGAATGATCAACGTCATCTTCTTTGCCATTGCGTTGTATTTCCTGTATGATGCGTATTCACTTTTGCAAGGAGGTACAACACCGGCAAATGAACTGGAAATGGCAGCAAATGTTGATAGCGCGTTGAATACCTTTGATACGCTTTGGTTGATCGGCTTGATCTTCTTTGGAATACATCTGGCACTTTTGAGCAAAGTACTTTGCAACTCGAAAAAGATCCATCGATCGATCTCTGCTTTGTTATTCATCGCCGGTGTCGGATATGTTGCGGATAGCTGCCTGCAGTTGTTTTATTCGGACTACGCATCGATAAGTCACGTTTCAACGATCATCGTTGTTTTACCGGGACTAATCGGAGAGTTGTCTTTGACCTTCTGGTTATTGATCAAAGGAGGAAGAATGAAGTATGCAGTGTGCAACTAACGCTGCACTGGCGGAACAGAGAGAAAAGCGGGTATCGTGGATGTCCGTTTTTTTTGGGGATTTACTGAAGTGACAGCGTTGTGTACGTTGCCCTGTCTTTTGTTGCTGCCGCATGCTAAATGACAGAGAATAAATGAGACAGGGAACGGTCTGTATGCCTTGACTCGTTAAGCTCAAAAAGGTGCAGGCACCGTCAGTGTGATTTTTTCGTGTGTTTCCGGATGATGAAAGATCAATTGCTCGGCATGGAGGTGCAATCTTTCCCTGCGGGTGCCGTAGAGGTCATCCCCCACGATCGGAGTGTTCAATCCTTTGTGATGGGCGGCGTGTACGCGAAGCTGATGCGTGCGGCCGGTCTCAGGGTAGAAGTACACACGGGCTTTGCCATACGCTTGTTCGATGACTTTCCAGCGGGTGATGGCGGGCTTTCCATAATCGTAGCATACGAGTTGGCGTGGACGGTCGTCGAGATCGAGGCGTAAGGGAAGATCGATCATGCCCTGATCCGAAGGAAGGGTGCCGTCGAGCAATGCGACGTAGCGCTTTTTCACTTTGCGCTTTATGAATTGTGCCTGCATGATTTTGTGCGCCTCCTTTGTTTTCGTGAAGACGAGTATCCCGGAAGTAGACATATCCAGGCGATGCACCGTGAGCGGACCTGTGGCATTCGGGTATTTGGCCCTGATCTGATCATAGACTGAAGGCATTTCATTCAGACCGGGAACCGAGAGCATTTCGGCAGGTTTGTTCACGATCACCAGTACCTCATCCTCAAAGACGATGTCCAGTGCCGGGATCAAATCCGGACGTGCAAGCATGGGGTCCGGCTCCACAGCAAGCCCTTTGAGCATATGCCCAAGGATCGGTCTGCATTTTCCGCGACAGGAAGGGTAGAAGTGCCCGTGCGTGCGAATCTCCGATTTGGGCGAAGTACCCCACCAGAATTCGGCCAGTGCAAGCGGCGTTAAATTATGGGTGTAGGCATATTGCAGGAGCTTTGGCGCGGCACATTCGCCAGACCCTGCAGGCGGTTCGCTCTCCGAATAGTCTTTGAATATCAAGCCAAGGTCTTTTTGTTCGCCCTCTGCGTTGAGAAAATGATAGGCTTTAAAAATCTGTTGTTGCAACAAGCTCGAGGTGCTACTGCGTTGTTCTTTTAATACTTCCAGAATAGCTTCTTCTGTGCGCAGGAGTGCTTCGAGACTTTCTATTTTCATTTCCCATTCTGCCACGTGCACTTTCAACTGGTGCTTCATCGAAAGGCTTTCCAGGATCAATTCTTTGTCTAAATTGGCGCGTTCTTCATCGGAAGCGTCTGGTGGAAGGGCTTCACGCCTCACTTTGCGCTGTCTTTTCATTTCGCGCATGCGTTCCCGAAACACTTCAATGTCCCTGGCTGCTTCATCCCGAACACTTGCTACCTCTTTTTTCAGCTTGAGGTAGGTCGGATCAGCTTCTTTCGCTTCCACCTGCAGATTGAGATCGTTGAGTCTTTGCATTTCCTCCATGATGTAGCTGCCCTCCTCGAGGATATCGAATACCGGCGGCACAAAACCCGGATGATGATTCGAATTGCCCAGTTTGCCTGAAAATGCCGCGAGATAGCCCAGTTCACCGTTTTCTTTTTGTACGACGAGCACGCCGAACATCTTTCCAATGATGAGTCCTTCCGGATCGCCCTCCAGCCCAAAATTGTGTTTGAATGCATGTGCGTCCAGTCGTTCCTGTAACTCCTGTGCGGCGATCAGCGAGAGCGCGTGCGGTTCATAATAAAACGGAAAGGTAAAGAGCTCCGGCAGCGCGATGTGGCGCACATCCTTTTTGAAGGGGGTAAAGCAAGAAGGGGACTCGGTGGGCGTCATGACAATTCGCAGCAAAATTATGTTCGATGGCGCGAATATACGGAATGGCAGGAACGCAAGCGATGGTGTGGATTTTTTGGTGGAAATTTCTTGCGCTTGGTCAATATTTTCTCGAATATCGTTATTTGCGGCTTGATTTGTAGGTGCTGTTATGGGTATTATATTTCAACCTCACCCTCAAAATAGAATTCACTTCGGTTCTTTGCGATGTAATTGGCAACCATTGAAGTTAAATTGATTTCATTATCCAGAGCATATAGTTTGTCATCTAAATCCTCGAAATCAACATCTGTTGAATCCAAATAGTCTTCACGCTCGTCCCGATCAAAGCTGGGCCTCGGGTTGAATCTACGGGATGATTCCTTAATGATTTGATGCGCTTCAGGTATTCCGATTACT
>JBNKYR010000046.1:0-18356 GCA_050300995.1 Crocinitomicaceae bacterium
CAGGTTGCGGGCAAATACAACGTTTACATAGAAGTAAGCATCTTTCTGCTCGTCACCACGCTGCTGTCCGGGAGCGAACCATGTTGTGTTCTGCTGGCTAGGGTTTGAAAGGTAAGCAGCCTCTGCTCCTTTCTCTGCAGCCAGAATATCCGGATCGTAGTAAACTGTACTTACATCATCAATGTAATCACTGAACGTTTTTACATAAGATGCTTCGATTCCCATTCGCCACATACGGTTCAATCCCCAACGGAAACCAAGTCCAACCGGAATTGTTGCCGTAACAGGAAGTGTTTTAGGAGCCCCGTCAGGCAAACCCTGCCCTTCCGTACTCAACGGACGCAAAGCCACCCATGATCCATTGTAATTTCCTTTTGGGTTGAAGTAACTGATCCCGATTCCTCCGAAGAGATATAACTGTTCGTTGTGATCTTTCATTTTCTTGCTGTGACGGGAAAGACCGTAACGGTGACCGAATTTTTCATTCGCGAGAATGATTACCTCCAGTCGCTGGTGCAATTCAATAATGATAGATCGGAAATTCAGATTTCGTGATTGACGAATGATTTCGTCTGTAAGTGCATCGTTTCCTCGGAGAAGTCCAATGTTGAAAGACGTCGTGGTTGCCCAGTAAGGATGAAAACGGTAACGATAACCAATCATTCCCCCGAAGCCGGTAGAAGGCCAGTCCATGTCGACAAGGCTGTAATCCTTACCAATCTGATCACGTCCTCCAAGATCCCCAAGGAACTGGGTAGCACCAACACCGAACATAATCTCTTTCTTGTTCAGAGACCAGTTACGCTGTGTATTAAAATTGGTGTGCTGTCCGAAGATCAGAAACGTAGTAAATAGTAGCGCTAGACTAGATAAGTATTTCATAGCTTTTCTTACGTAATTGCGGACGAAGCCGAATTTATGGTTCAAAAATATGAAATGTTTTAAGATTCACCAAGGGCAGCTGTTAAATAATTATTAAAACTGCCCTGTTGATGAATATTTTTTCAATTCATTGATTATGACGCAATCACTTCGAATTGGTTGCTATAAAATTCATCGAGAGCAAACTAATCACTTTCCCTTCAGAAGTCACTCCCTTGATATCGGTAAAGAAAACCATATACCCGATGTTGTACCGCCGAATTGACTCAATTACGTTTTCCGGAATCTTGTTTCCGATCACAGAAGCTGTCTCCGTGCCCGATACTCCATTGTAATGCACATTGAATGCCACGATACGGATATCCTCATTCACCTCCAGTGCGCTACTCAACGCTGACACCGGGATCTCCCCGGTATAATAACTCTCGATATGCGCCAGTGTATTCTTTCGCTTTGTACTCACGGGTTGATGCAAGATCGCTGGTTCTTCCGCTACCCGCTCAGCTTGCGGGATACTCTTATTCGAAGCAGAAAGGCCGGTTGCAACCTCTTCCTGCGCGCTCGTCTCCTGATGTGAGACAGGCGCCGGTTCCGTTCGATTCACCGTTTGCGGAACGCGGTCTTCAACCTGTATGGTCTCCTGGGTGTTTTGCGCTTGCTCAGTTTTAGTTGAGGCAGGATTGGCAGAGGCGCTATGATCTTCAACAGGGTCCGGAAGAACCGAAGCCATTGAAGTTTCCGCAAAAGCTGCGGTTTCCACCGAAGCACCGGCACTTGCGGGATCAATGGTTGTGATAGAGATCGTTACAGCAACGACAGCCATCCCAATGGGCCCATAAAACCAGCCGGATTTCCAGACGGGAACACTCATTTGGTTCACCTGCTTAAGCACATGCCCAAAATCCTGCTTCGATGCGATATAATCGGAGCTAACGGGCTCACGATCAACAATCGTTTTGATTTTTTTCATTCGTTATAGTCTTACTTCATAAATAGCCGTTTCAAACGTTCGAGAGCTCTGAATGCTCTTACTTTAGCGTTGTTTTCGGTTATTTCGAGAATCTCTCCGATTTCCCGGTAAGATCGTTTCTCAAAATAACGCATTTCAATGAGTTGAAGGTCATTTTCGTTCAGGTTTGCGAGACACTTGATCAGTTTCTGCTTGTTCGCTGTCGAATCCTCCTCTTCCATTTCTTCGATCATTTCAAAGAGATGCATGCTTTCCACGTTCACGGTTCGCAGTGCTTTACGATCTCTGAAAGCCTGGTAAAGTTCGCTTTTTGCAATCCGATACAGCCAGGATGAAAACGGGACTCCCCGGTATTCATACTTGTGCAGATTCAACATTGCCTTCACGAAGACCTGCGATGTGACGTCAAATGCCAACTCCTGATCATCCATCCGTTGATAGATGTAGCGAAATATCTGTTCGTGATATTTCCTGTACAGTGGACCGAAACGCTCCGGATCCTTCTTCGCACTCGTTATCCAACCCAACTCCTCCCGGAGCCGTTCGTCGGTTTGGTGGTAAACTGGGTTCACTGTCATTTGTTCTGGTTTTATTGTTCTAGCTGGTTTGCAATAAGCTTGCAGACTTATTACATTCCTATAATTACGGTTTAAAGCATTGGTTACAGTCTAAAACGATATTTTTCAGTTGTTATTATGCGTGCCGAGCAATTTTTCAACTTAAGATTCCAATACACTGCATCTAAACGTGTGAGACCACCGGAAGAATTTTCATATATTTCGTCAGTATTACTCATGTAAACGCTACCAGATGAAACATGTCTACACACTTATTCTCAGTTCAATAGTTACATCCTTTGCTTTCGGACAGGGATACACTATTTCACCTTCTGACTCCGTACACCAGGATATTTCGGTTGGAGGATATTACACCAGCACCATTGATCTTCCGCATGATAACTTAACTTCGGACACGGTTGTTCTTGGCTGGGAAGTACTATCCATTGACGTACCTGCCGGTGGAAACTGGGATTATTCCTATTGTGATTACACGGCTTGTCACGATGGCACGACTACCGATGCGATCATGACACCGATCATGCAGGGACAGTCAGCATTCCTGCGGGTTAATCTCAGCGCACCTGTGATTGGCTTCGGCATGTTTAAGATCAAGGTTTTCAACATCAACAACCCCTCTGATTTTGACGTGCTCACCTTTACGTTCAATGCAACGCTTGGATTGTCAGATATTGAACTCGGACAGCAGGTAAAGATGTTCCCCAATCCGATGACCGATGATAAACTGACGGTCACAGGAATCCTTTCGGGAAGCACTCTGACTGTTACCAATACACTTGGTCAAACGGTTCTTTCACAGCGACTCAATGCCAGTGCAGAGAAATATACGCTGACCAATGCCGAGCTCCGTCGTGGTGTTTACTTTGTGCAGCTCTCACGGAACGGAGAGTCGTACTGTACACGCAAGCTGATCGTAAAATAATCGTATGCGTCAACTCCTCCTTGTCTTTTCAGCAGTTCTCTTGCTGGCAGGAACTTCATGGTCTGCTACCTGGGATGTGCGACTTGTTATTCGTTCCGGAAATCTCGCTCTTGCCGGAAATACTGTAGATTATAGGGTATACACAACTGCTTCGAGTTTCACCGGCAACAGCGATCTTTTTATTTGGGAGGCTGGCGATGTCGTTAATCTGAAAGTGGTCAATGAAGACGCTGCAGATCACGGATTCAAAATTGATGGTTATGCTGACTACGGCACGATCATCCCTGGTGATTCCGTGGAACAGCAACTCACTTTTGGCACCGAAGGCATTTTTCGTTATTACGACCCTGTGAATGCTCCCTACAACAGCTACATGGGACTTTCCGGAGTGATTCACATTAAGGCTATCGGGGATGCCGCATCCTATTTTTACTGGGACCTCCGGGAACACCAACCCGACTGGAATCTTACTATTCCTGGTGGAGGCACGCCTGCATTGTCCACTTATGCCCCGATCGAATTCACCATAAACGGAAACCACAATCCTGACATCAACAGTGATGTTATTGCGAGAATCACGGGAAGTGTCGGAAACGAGTTCCGGGTGGTTATTGTAAACAACGGACTGAGCATCCATTCCCTGCATTTTCATGGCTACCATCTTTCGATCATGAAAGATTCACGGCTTTCGCAAGCTGTCGGAAGAAGCAAGGATACTTTTCCTGTATTCCCGGGACAACACTTACTTCTGAGTTGTACCCCTGATAAACCGGGAGAATATCCGGTCCACGATCATAATCTATCGGCCGTTTCCGGTGATGGAATGTATGCGAAAGGAATGTTCTCCACCTTATTGATTGCCCCATGAAAGCACTTCTGTTTATCGTACTCCTGATCACAGGAAGCTTCGCCCAGGCTCAAATTGATCTTTCAAAACTGCTGGTGGCACGCACTACAGGAACCAAAACACTTTATGATGGAAGTACCGTTCGTATTTTCGGGTTTGCGGAATCACTCGGTGCTCCTATTGACATCCCCGGCCCTACTCTGGAAATGAATGAAGGAGACAGCATTGAGATTGATCTCTGGAATATGTCGCAGGGTGCACCTCATACCATTCACCTGCACGGACTGGATGTCGACCAGCAAAACGATGGTGTCGCAGCACTTTCTTTTTCGGTTGACCACATGGATCATGGCTTTTACTATTTCAAGGCACCGCACGCAGGAACCTACCTTTATCATTGTCATGTTGTTTCGCCGGTGCATGTTCAGGCAGGGATGTATGGAGCAATCATTGTACGCCCGCCGGATGGAAACGCATTCATGACCTGGGATGGCGGCGAGGCCTACGACCGGGAATTTGTATGGACCAGTTCGGAAGTGGATACGAACTGGCATGACGATATGGTTTTGAATCATCCTTACGACACTGCGAATCCAACTATGACGGTGACGGTTCCATCCGTCTATTCTCCACAGTATTTCCTTGTCAGCGGACTTTCCGATACGCAATTATCAGATCCCACAAACTATTACTGGGCAGGCGAAAATGCAAAAGTCTACACACGTCTTGTAAATATCGGGAACTATGGTGTGCGCTACATCTTCCCTTCTTCGTTGAATGCCAGAACACTTTCCGGAGATGGAAGACCATTCCCGGTTCAGGAAGTCAGCGACACCGTAGAGGTTTTTCCGGGAGAACGTTTCGGAACGATGATACAGCTGGGAACTGACCCCGTGTATACTGTGAGTGTGGAATATTTCGATCTGAACACTCAGGTTGTAGCATCTACACAAACGGTTTACATTCGAACGACCACGGCCGGACTTTCGGAAATTCAGGAAAACCAGTTCACGATCTTCCCAGTTCCTTCTGTAGACGGGATCTTCTATTCCGATACCGTATTCGATGAAGAATATGCGGTTACGGATGCCGGAGGAAAATTGATCCACCGGAGCGCGAATACTGTTATTGATCTGAGAGGCTACGAAACGGGTGTTTACTTTCTACGTTACAAAAACACCACGAAGAAGCTGGTCATCTATTAACGGAAGTTCTTCATGTACGAAGTATCCGTCAGGGACTTCAGGAAATTCTTGAGATCATCGCGTTCGCCTGCATCCAGTGAAAACGGCTTGATCAGTTCGCTTTGGTTGAAATGCCCCTTCCCTCCACTGCTGTAATGGTCGATCACCCCGTCCAGTGTCTGAATAGAGCCATCGTGCATATACGGCCAGGTCAACTCAATATTTCGCAACGAAGGAACTTTAAATTTCCCCATATCCAGGGTGTCATGATGAATCCGAAAGCGCCCCTGATCTTCTCCGTAATCTTCGTAAAGTCCGTTACATTCCGCCTGATAGGTTGTGAAGTACGGCGGCGTGTGGCACTTTGTGCAGTACAGTTTTTCCGAAAAGAGCTTCCACCCTCTTTTTTCGGAGGCATTAAGCGCACTCTTTTCCTTGCCGTAATAATAGCGGTCAAATTTTGAGTTCTGAGAGACAAGTGAACGCTCGAAAGCCGCAATGCTCCTCGTAAGCACCCAGGCATCAAAGTCTCGGTCGTAGATCTCTTTTGCCGCTTTTCGGTACTCCGGATCTTTGCGCAGACGACCAAGCACGTTCTCTACGGTGATATCCATTTCGGTTGGCTCCTGTATCGGCACAGTGACCTGCATCTCCAATGTTTCCAGGTGCGCGTCAAACATCACAGTCTTCAGCCATGCGGCATTCAGAATTGACGGAGAGTTCCGGACAGTAATTCCACCGGTAACCCCGCGTGATACCGAAAGACGATCCGTGAATGCGTGTTCCGGATGGTGACATGTCGCGCAGGAAACACTGCGGTCTTTGGAAAGTCTGGTATCAAAAAAGAGCTTGCGTCCCAATTCGATCTTCGCTGCTGTGGTGATATTGTCCTCGGGATATGGTGCCGCCCCAAGTGGTGTCACCTCCAAAGGAGTCCAGCTCCGGCATTGGAACAAAAAAATGGGAATGACCAGGCATCCCCATTGAAGTATATTTATATAGATACCTTTTCTTTTCAATGCATTACGCTCATCGAATGGATTCGCACACCGTCATTGTTGTAGCAATTGAAGATATACATTCCTTTTTTCAGGTTTTCAAACTGAAATTTCGAGGATGGAGATGAATTCATTTCGTTCCCGATCACCTTTCCATTCAGGTCTACCAATTGCCACTCGGCCATCCCGTTCATTTCCTTCCAGTGAACAGTCAGCGTTTCTCCGCTGCTATAAAACCAGGTGTTTCCAACTTCTTCCACTTCCTTCAATCCAAGTTCAGGAGAAGCTTCAAACACATTTCGGTTATCCACATTGTTCATCACAGCCACTGCAATCGGTCCGTCTGTGTGCTGCGCCCCTGTAGTCCCGGGGTCTGTTCCGTACAACCACTCATCGATGTTGCAATTGATGTAAATGTTATACGTATTGTTTGACTGATTCAATTCGCCGGTCATTTGCAGAGAAACATTTTTGTAGTTCGGATCTCCCAAACACTGTGGCTCATAGATCTGATCACAAATATCGTCGCTGTTGTTATCTCCAAGCGCAACAAGTGCCATATGGAAGTAACCTGCCGTCCATCCCCATTGCATTACCGGGTTTTGCTGATTCCCGAGCGGATGCCCTGCAGCATAGGTGTTTGGGTCCAGATGATTCCACTCCTGTGCCACACCTACGCCAAAATCAACCTGCTCCAACGTTGTGATGTCGTGCTGTCCAAGGTTGAAGACATGATTATTTACCTTCACCAATTTAACATCGTCGGCTGTATCAAAATTGATTTCCTGACCGCCGTCATGTGTCAATTTCAACTTGGAGATGTAATAGTTCATCGCATCAATCCGGAAGGCAATTCCTGAAAGATCGTGAAAGACGGTTGATCCCAGATCTGAAGCTTCAACCGTAACACCTCCGACCTTTGGGATGAAGTGAATCTGTACCACAGGTTGCGCAAAGGCCTGAGCGGCCAGAAATAGAATTCCTGCAAGTAAAAGTTTTTTCATAGTCTTATTTAGTCTTTGGATACAATATACAATATTTCATCCTTGCCAATGCGATAACGCTCAATCAATTCAGCCGGATAATTGGAATCCTTATCAAACTCAGTTACAGTGAATCCAGCCTTGCGTAACCAATCGGGATAGTCCTTTCCAAAGAGACGAACATGATCTTTTTGCCAAAAGTGCTTTTCACGTTCTTCGGGACTGGTGATTGTCGGATCTTCATACGTTTGTTCAAGGCTCAGGTCTTGCGGAACCTGCATGATCCCCCACCCTCCTGGCTTCATCACGCGATGCAGTTCTCTCATGCACTGAATTGCATCATCCACATGTTCGAGTACATGGTTACAAAATACCACATCAAAACGATTGTCTTCCAACGGAATGTTGTGCAGATCGAAATGCATATCCGCAATCGGCGAAACGAGGTCTCCCGTTAGATAATTCAGGTTTTTCTGTTGCTTGAATCGCTTATGGAAACACTGCTCCGGTGCAATGTGCAGAACATTCAGCTTTTCAGCTGTAAAGAAATTGCTGTGGTCTCTCAAATACAACCACATCAACCGGTGTCGCTCAAGGGTAAGGTCGTAAGGACAAAGTACATTTTCACGGTGCTTCACCTTCGAACCATACGATAAGAACTTTCGAAAGCTGTGTTCACACACCGGGCATTCAACATTGTCTCCTTTGTAAAGCAGAGGTGCCATGAGCTTGAAAGGATAACTCAACCGGATCAATAATGGCCTTGGGAGTGTGTTCAGCAGGAACTTATATAGTTTCTTCATCTTACCGTTTGTGTGTGCAAATGTAGTGAAACTATCACGGTATATCAATGCTCGAAGTACCGTATCGTTGGAAAGAAGATGCCCGTCATTTTCTTTTGTACAGTGCGACTTTCCATGGGAACACACGTTGAATATGAACCGCTTCAAAGCCTTGATCCATGATCAATTGCTGCATTTCCGTTTCAGGATGTACAAAGGTTCGGAAAGGATTCTTTTTGAACCAGAAATAAATGTGCGTAAGTCGAATCAGAAGACGTGAAAGTGGTGTATCAAGTGGGTAAATGATCCCGTAATATTCATTGGCCTTATTCGTGGAATCCGTGATCAATGCCCGAAAATCCGGATAGCAGCATACGACGCGCTCAAGGGTGACAATGTCCTGTGCCTCAACTTGATCGTGCACATCAACGAAATCGGCATAGATGAACGACATCTTATCCTCTGTACCGTTTTCCTTCATGAGTTGCTTATTTTGTGCGATGTACGAGGATGAAGCATCCACATCAAGTGTTTTTTTTACACCCTTCCTGATGAGTTCATGTTGAATGACACCGATACCTCCACCAATGTCCAGTAAGGTTTTTCCTGTAAGATCAAATTGTTCAAGATCGCGCAGCAAAGCCCGAGTCGTTTTATTGGGCCCCTTTCGCTTATATCTACGATAGTTTTTCTCTGCATTCTTTTTATCGAAAATGCTTTCCGCTCCGCAACAATGTTGACATGTCATGATGTAAAGATACGATTTGAACGATCAAGATACCAGTACCGGCACTTCCTTGAAGAAACGACGAGAGAAGGAACCTGATTTATCCGCTGATAAACCGATCACCTCAGAAATGGACTCCTATGCGCGGGGAGGATCAAAGAAAAAAAATGTGGGTTCAAATGAGGGGCTCAGCAACCTTTCCCATCGCTTGAACAGGAAAAAAATAATCAGAAATCTGCTCTTCAATAGTGTGATGAGTCTCCTTTGCGTAATTTTGTCGCGTTGAGACTAACACGCTACATACTGTTCCTGGTTGTTTTTTCAACCTTTTCCTGTTCTGCCCAGGAGACAGACTCCCTTCCCTTCCGACTTTTCAGGGATCGTGTGGTTTTATTCGGAGATCTGGGATTCAACTCTGCCCCCTTCAGCCTGAAAGACAATTACGGACTGGGGGTAAAAACGCTGAAGTACCGCAACAATATCAAGGCAGTATTGGGAATTGGGTTTTCTTACCGCTGGTTCTCTCTTCGCGTCGGATTTGCCCTTCCAGGGAACCTCTTATCAGCCGCTAAGTACAGCAATACGGAATATTTCGATGCAGGGCTGAAATTCAACATCAAGCAAACATATTGTACCATCGATTTCCGGAGTTACCATGGTTACGGAATCAAGGATGCGTACAAATGGAATGATACACTGGATTCTTCCACGCCATATGACGTTCGTCCGGGAACACGTTCTGCTAGCTTTTCGGCAAATGTCTGGTGGTTTCTCTCCAAGAAATTCCACATGAAAGCAGTGCTGGGGACAACAGGACATTTCACCGGAGTTTCCAAAACCTGGTATCTGAAAACTTCTTTGAATTTCTTCGGAGTCAGTAACGATTTCGGAGCGCTCGTCCCACATGAACTGACAGACACCTCTGATCGCGTCAATGCAAATTCCATTGGAGCAATTGATCTAGGCGTGATTCCGGGGTACTCGTACAGTAACCGGATCAAAAACTGGCAATTCTCAATTTTCGGTGGACTGGGCGGTGTTATTCAGAGCAAGTTCTATACGAAAGGAGATGTTACACGCGGTTTTCTGGGACTTGCGCCACGAATAGACCTACGACTCATTGGTGGCTATTCAAAGCCCAAATTTTTCGTCCTTCTGGCGACAGATTTCGATATCAAGTCCGTGAAGATCCAGGATCTATCGTACAACCAGTCATTCTACAACGTGAAGCTGATCACCGGTGTGCGGATTCCTACGAAACGTTCAAAGGAAAAAGAAAAGCATCATCAATCGAAATAACGATTCAGCCAGGACGTTCCGGCTTCCTGCATCCATTCCCGATCGAATTCTTTTTTGGAAGTCACCAGATTATTGTAGAAAGGTGTAGTCTTTGTCAGATTCCCCTTTTGAATTTGGTCCGTAACATCATTCATGTGAATCACTGATTCCTCGCCTTCTTCCCCGAAACACAACAGCATCCGGTTGGTTAGCTGAAGTCCCAGATCACGTTCGAGTTCCTTGGCAAAGCGAACCTGCGCATCCTGTGCTCTTCCGCACATCGAAGGCTCATCCGTGAACGCTCCGATACGAATGAAAAGATCATTGATCACATCCACCGATCCGTTTACCGGCATTCCATGACTCTCCCAGTCAGCCAAAAAAACATCTGCAAAGGCGTTAATTCTCTCTATCTCTTCCAGAGATAGACGTCGGTCAGCCTGATACATCCAGACCTTCGCGTGATCGGGTAATTCTGTAAATGCTGTTCTCATGTTTAAAGATCGGCAGCGCTGGCAATCAGCTCGGCAATGTCAAGTACCTGAACTTCCGCTTCCTTTTCAAAGTTCTTTACGCCGTCTGTCATCATTGTATTGCAGAATGGGCAGCCGGTAGCGATCACCTGAGGAGACAACTCGAGTGCTTCCTCCGTGCGCTCAACGTTGATTTCCTTATTTCCTTTCTCAGCTTCCTTGAACATTTGCGCACCTCCTGCACCACAGCACAGACCTTTGGTTTTGCAACGTTTCATTTCCACCAGTTCAACATCCAGTTTCCGGATTAACTCACGGGGAGCCTCGTAGACATCATTCGCACGCCCGAGGTAACAAGGGTCATGGAATGTCAAACGCTTCCCCTTAAAGGTTCCTCCTCCCTGAAGTGCCAGTTTTCCCTGGTTGATCAACTCCTGCAGCAGTTGCGTATGGTGAAGTACTTCGTAATTTCCTCCCAGCTCCGGATATTCGTTCTTCAAGGTATTGAAGCAATGCGGACAGGCCGTAACGATCTTCTTTACCTCGTATCCATCGAGGATCTGAATGTTCATCATGGCCTGCATCTGGAACGTAAATTCGTTTCCGGCACGCTTGGCAGGATCTCCTGTACAGTTTTCTTCCGTGCCCAATACCGCGAAATCTACGTTGCATGCATGAAGGATCTTCACGATTGCTTTCGTGATTTTTTTCGCACGATCGTCAAAACTTCCGGCACAGCCCACCCAGAAAAGAATTTCCGGGCTTTCGCCTGCTGCCATTTTTTCGGCCATTGTTGGAACGGTCAAACTCATTTCTTACTTCTTAAATACCTGAATACTTGCCTGCTCTTCCACCAGATCGGAGAAATTTCCGTCGTAGCGGGTAGCACGCACAATATGGTTGTCAATCCAGTGATAGTTTCCGCCACGCGGTTTTCCCATCACCATTCCATGGTACTTGAATCCCTGACGGTTCAACCACTCTTCTGTCACCTGACGGTGTTCTTCCAGACGCGACGTAAAAAAGGTGATGATATGTCCCTCTTCGTACCACTTGTTGATGGTCTCGAGTGCATCCGGATACAATTTGGCGGTAACCATGCGCTCCGGCTCCTCATTCGGGATATCGTCGCAGATAGTTCCGTCAATATCGATCAGGAAGTTCTTGACCCCTTCAGGCAGTACCGGAGAAACTTTTTCGCCTCCCTTTTCGGCATCGCGCAATTCGATATTACTCTTCATTTGCCCAATTTAATCGGTCCGCAGGGCTGAATTGCCATGGCGCACCGTTGTTTTCGATATTTGTCAGCATACCGGTCAGTTCGGTGGGGACTTTCGACTCTTCCATAACCAGGTATCTTCGCAGATCGATGATGATCGACAAAGGATCAATGTTTACAGGGCATTCCTGTACACAAGCGTTACAGGATGTACAGGCCCAAACTTCTTCTTCTGTGATGTAATCACCCAACAGGCTTTTACCGTCCTCGTAATCTTTTCCGTGCTTGCGCTTGTTTTCTCCCACCTCTACCAGACGATCACGTGTGTCCATCATGATCTTTCGCGGAGAAAGCATTTTTCCGGTAATGTTTGCCGGACAGGAAGAAGTACAACGGCCACATTCCGTACACGTATAACTATCAAGGAGATTCTTCCACGTAAGATCAGTGACATCTTTTGCTCCGAAGCGCTGTGGTTCGGCAGCTTCACCTTCTGCAGGAGCAGCAAACGGATCGGCTGAAGGATCCATCATGAGTTTCACTTCATTCGTCACGGATTCCATGTTGGTGAACTTCCCTTTCTTCTCCAGGTTCGAATAATAGGTATTCGGGAAAGCCAGCAAAATGTGGAAATGCTTGGAATATGGAAGGTAATTCAGGAAGGCAAAGACCATCAGTATGTGCCCCCACCATCCAATTCGCTCAAGTGTATGCAGAGCCTCTGCGCTCATGCCGTCAAACAGGGCCGGGCCGATGAGACTGCTGATTGCAAAACCATACGATTCGTGTCCTTCCTGCAAATGACGAACTTCATCCGCACCATTCATGGTAAAAATGCAGCATACGAGGATCAACTCCATGAAGAGGATCATGTTACCGTCCATCTTTGGCCAGCCTTTCATTTCACGCATGTTGAACCGCGGTACTTTGATGAGATTACGGCGCGAAAGGAAGATCACCGTAGCGATCAATGCGAATACCGAAAGAATTTCAATGAAGCTGATGATGAAGGTGTAAAAACCACCCAGAGCGTCGTGAAAAAGGCGGTGATTTCCTGTAAGTCCGTCGGCGATGATCTCGATCAATTCGATTTGTGTAATCACAAATGCCGAATAGATGGCGAGGTGCAACAAAGCAGGAATCGGACGTGAAAACATCTTCTGCTGACCAAAAGCCACCAACAACATCGTTTTCCAGCGATCACCGGAACGGTCAGTGCGATCAACATCCCGGCCAAGCAGAATATTTGACCGTACTTTCATCACATTCCATCCGAAAAATCCAAATCCTACGACAAGAAGAACTGCGAAGAGTATGGTTGAAATCATGCTGTATGCGGTTTAAGGAAGGGTATCCAGGAGATTGCGGAGTTTCTGTTCATCCTTGTTGCTCAACGGTACACCTTTCGTTTTAGATCCTAACACTGAGAAATGGATATAGCGCTCAGGGTGAATCTGGATGTCATTGACAAGGTTTTGCAATTCCTTGTTACTCTTGACAAGTTCATTGTAGAGCGTTCCATCATCCAGTAACTTTCCAAGTGTACCCTCTCCGTTCTTGGCGACAGACAGCACATCATTAATGGTCTTAATGGTTTCTTTCGCGTTGTTGATCGTTCCTTTGAAATCTGCGGATACCAGGTCGTCGGTAATCGCTCCGACATTCCCAACGATCCTTTTCACGGCATCGTTACTGCGTTTAAGATTCACCGTGATCTCTTCCACGTTTGTCAGGATACGGCCCAATTTGATCTTTTCCGATTCAACAAGTAATTCAATTTCTTCCGCGGCGTTCCCGAAACGACGAATGGCAATTTTGATCTCTTTGAGACTCCCCTCCAGTTCCGATGTTGCCGTGGTATCCCAGAATGCCGAGACGTTATTTACCATATTGTCAATGGAGGCCAAGGCGGCATTCAGCTTTGTGGACAATGGGTCGGCATATGCTTTCAGCGTTGTTGTAATATCCGTACTCACAAAGCCTGGTAACGTAGCCCCCGGTTTGTACATTCCTTTGGAGATATCCGTTGGAATATGGACAGTCAATCCTTTTGACAAAAGGTCTATCCCTCCTGCTTCGACTGTCGAACCTACCGGAAACTTCAACTCTTCTACCGAAATATTGAAGGTAATCTTTACCTGCTTCATGGAGTCTTTACTTCCCGGAAGGTATTCCACGGTAAGTACTTTTCCCACGTCAACACCATTTACATATACTGAAGTTGCCGGGGTAACCCCGCCGGAATTCTGGAAGTAAGCGTAATACACTTCATCTCCCCCGAAAAAGCTATTTCCCTTGAGGAAATTGACACCGGCCACAAGCAATCCTATTGCAAGCAACGTGATAATGGCGGTAATGATCTCTTTAGATATCTTCAAAGCGTCAATTTTCTGCTAATTTAATAGCTTTTTGCAAATTAATCCGCTCTCCGTTCAGGAAGGCCACCACGAAAGCGTGTTCAAAGCCGTTAGTTCTCAGCTCATTCTTCATATCATTGGCTTTTCCAAAGTTATTCACAAAACTCCCGACGGTGTATTTGTAAAGTCCGTCCTGGTGGTATTCAAACACGCTGTACCCCTTGAAACGCGGTGAAGTCAGCGGGATCTTAGTCTCGGATGTTTCAATCTGCACACGAAAGACAACTTCTTCCGAAGCAATCGCATTTTCCTCTGTAAAGATCGTATCCGGCTCCTCAATGTCCACCGGAATCGCAGGCCCTTCGATTTTTTCATCGATCCCCTCCAGTTCATTCTTGTACTTCCGGAAGGCTGTGAACATAGACTCCGCCATGAGTTTTTGCGTCTCTGCACTACTGAGGAACTTCTCTTCGGTAGGATTGGTCAAAAAACCGGTCTCGATAAGTACGCTTGGCATGGTTGTTTTATAGAGCACAAGAAACCCTGCCTGCTTCACACTGCGATCGAAACGCCCGATCCGCTTAAACTCCTTCTGCAACTTATCCGCGAAACTAATGGACTGATCCAGAAAAACACTCAATTGGATTTGCCGGGCAATAATGGCATCCGGCGACATATCGAAATCCTTGTATTTTGCACCTCCGTCATCCTCCAGATAAATTGTAGCGTTCTCCCGCTCTGCAACTCTTTGTTGAGATTCAGTACGGTGCAATCCGAGTACATAGGTTTCCGTTCCGTAAGCAGAAGCGCTGGCCGCATTGGCATGGATACAAATAAACAGGTCGGCATTGTTACGGTTCGCGATCTTTGCACGTTCGTCCAATTCAACGAATACATCTGTTTTGCGCGTGTAAATCACCTTAATGTCCGGATATTTATCCTCGATTAACTTCCCAAGCATCAGGGCCATGGACAAGCACACATTCTTCTCGTGCGCATAGGCTCCATGGCAACCGGGATCCTTCCCTCCATGACCAGCATCAATTACAACGGTTCGAATAGCCCCAATCCCCGACTCATCCGGTTGGGCAAAAAGCGCCCCGGAGTTCGTTAGCACAACGAACAGCAGAATGGCACGGAATGTGCGGCCGGCACCCACCTTTTTCATCATGTCAAACGTAATTTTAATAGCTTTGCTTCGTTAAAAGTTGAGCTGAAAACAAAATTAAAGCACAATTGGTGTTCAAAAAGTATTCCATACATCTAGTTATACTCGTTGTGTTGTTAATAATGTCGTCGGCTCCGGAGGGATTTTCTCAGGAAGACACACTTCAACACACAGCTGTATTGCGCGATACGATCAAACTGAACGAATCGGCTGTGGAAGACCCTGTGGTTTACTCTGCCAAAGACTCGATCTATTCTGATCTGAAAAAGCGGCAGGTACACTTGTTTAACGAAGCCATGGTGGATAATGGTACGGTCAAGATCAAAGCCGGGTATATCCTGATCGATCTTGATAAAAACGAAGTGTACGCCTCGTACATCTATGACGCTGATTCCAACAAAATACAACGACCGGTCTTTACCGACGGTAGCGAAGAAATTGAGGCGGCGAGTATCCGTTATAATTTTGACACGAAGAAAGGTTACATCGAAGAAGTTGCGATCCAGCAAGATGAAAACCATCTCTACATGGCTGTTGCCAAACGGCATAGCGACGAGCAGATCCATTTCCTGAGAGGCCGTTTTACAACCTGTGATCTGGAAGAGCCTCACTACCATTTTCAGCTTTCAAAAGCGGTAATGATCCCGAATAAGCGAATCGTTTCCGGTCCGATGAATCTTTGGGTCCGGGGAGTCCCAACACCGGTTGGCTTGCCGTTCATTATTATTCCGCAAGTGGATGAGGACAAAACAAAAGGGCTGATCTTCCCGCAAATTGCCCCGATCTCCCCTTATGGTTTCGGTTTTCAGGACCTTGGTTACTATTGGCCGATCAACGATCGAATCCAGACAACTTTTTTCGGATCACTTTACAGTCGTGGAACCTGGGGAATCCGAAACAACACGGAATACCTTGTACGTTATCGTTTCGGAGGCAAGATAGACCTGAACTTTCAGCAATTCAACAAGGGATTCCCTACAAATCAGCGACTGAACAAATTTTCGATCAACTGGACGCACCTGACCGATCCCAAATCAAGTCCTTACTGGCGATTCAATTCGTCTGTGATGTTCATGTCGGATAACAATTCGAAGAACAACCTGGATCCGACCAACCCCACTTACTTCAACAATACCTTCAACTCCGACATAAACCTCATGCGAATGTTTCCCGGTAAGCCGATTACTGCCGGATTGAAACTCGGATTGAAACAGAATTCCACCTCCAAAAATATTTCACTGACAGCACCGGTATTGAACGTAAACGTGACTCGGGTTCTTCCTTTCAAAAATCTGTTCACGAAGCAAAATGCACTTTCCCGCATCGGTGTTACATACAGCTTTGAGGGGCAAAACCGCTCGACCTTTGCGGACACACTTTTGTCAGCCGGAGATTTTACACGAATAGGTGAACAATTCAAGAACGGGATCGATCAAAAGATGACCTTGCAGACGACAATCAGCCTGTTTCGGAATACAGTGAAGGTAACCCCATCCATCAATTACGAGAACCGGATGAATTTTCAGCAGATCCGCAAAGAGCTGGACACCTCCGGCGCTGTAGTAAACATCGATACTGCGATGTTCGGCAGTACCCACTTCCTGAACTTTTCAGCACAGGCAACAACCGTTGTGTACAGCTATTATCGCTTTGTCGGTAAGAAACAGCCACTGCTTCGTCATGTAATGACTCCGACGATCTCTTTTCAATACAAACCAGTACTGAATCGTATGCACACCGATCCGAATGGAAATGCGTATTCTTATTTTCAGTCCAGTTTGTATTCCAGTGGCACAGAACGCAGTCAGGCACTACTCAACTTCGGACTCAACAACACCTTCGAACTCAAACACAAGTCGGATAAAGACACAATTACCGGCTTCAAGAAAGTCCGTCTGATTGACGCCTTGAGCATCAGTGGCTCGTATGACTTGCTAAAGGACGCCATGAATCTTTCCGATTTCAGGATCAGCATGCGTGTCAGTCCCGCCTCATGGCTGAACGTGGTCATCAACTCAACCTTCTCACCATACGGATGGGATTCCAACACCGGTGTTCAGGACTCAGAATACGCCGTGAAAAGCAACGGAAAACTGGGACGATTTACTGCCAACAGTTTCGCTACCACACTGACACTTACATCAAAGGAAAGCCGGGAAAAGCTCCAATCGCAAGTGAGTCAGATCGAAAAGAACTGGAATGCAGATTACGAGTATTTCCTGTTACACCCTGAACACGCAGTCAACTTTACCATTCCCTGGAAGGTATCCTTTTCGCATGTTTACTCGCTCAACCTGAATTCTGACACAACAACGTATATAAATCAGCGTTGGAATCAGTTACAGACAGTTATGATCAACGGTGACCTGAGTATTACCAAGCGTTGGAAGCTTGTCTCTGCCATTAACGTAGACATCAAAGAATCAATGGTAACCAACGCGCGGTTCAGTCTTACCCGCGATATGCACTGTTGGGCACTGGCATTTACATGGACACCAATCGGAGGAAATAAGAGCTTCCTGTTTACGATCCGCTCCACCTCCACCCTGTTCCAGGATGCAAAAATTCAGTTAAAAAAGCCGCCCGCATTTTTATAAATTAGTGTATATTAGGAAGAGTGATAGATTTTAACTTTGAAAATAACGATCAGCCGGAACCGGGTAGCGTATTGGTCTCAGAGCCATTTCTCGCCGACGATTACTTCTCTCGTTCAGTGATTTTCCTCTGCGATCATCACGACGAAGGGAGCTTTGGTTTCGTGTTGAACAAGTTCGTCGATAACAAGTTAACTGATTTCATCAAGGAGTTTCCCTCAGTAAGTTCAAGAATCAGTCTCGGCGGCCCCGTGGACACTTCAAATCTCTTCTACATCCATGATCTGGGAGAAGAAATTCCTAACAGCATTCCCTCTTCAAAAGGTTTGTACATCGGTGGTGATTTCAAAGCACTCACGCGTATTCTTGAAGAACACCCTGAAAAAGCTGATCA
>JBNKYR010000047.1:0-18160 GCA_050300995.1 Crocinitomicaceae bacterium
TGGCCTTTGCATGCTCAATATACATCGTTTCCAGATCAACAACTTCCACTAAAGGATTGTCAAGTGAAATTGATTTAAGGTCCATATTGTGTTCGTCCGGAATGATATCTTCGATCTCCTGAACTTTATCCGGAGAAAGTGGTCCACCATGCTCTGATTTGAGTTTAAACCCATTGTAAGAAGGCGGGTTATGGCTGGCTGTAATAACCACTCCAAGCGAACAATTCAATTTGACAGCTCCAAGTGATACCATTGGAGTTGAAACAAATC
Source organism: Crocinitomicaceae bacterium (assembly GCA_050300995.1). Lineage (GTDB taxonomy): Bacteria > Bacteroidota > Bacteroidia > Flavobacteriales_D > Crocinitomicaceae > UBA4466. Next base: position 271 of record JBNKYR010000047.1, read on the forward strand.
CAACCGCCATTTTCACTTTTACATTTTCGCTGATAAATACCTTCACCACAGTTGAAACAAACAGCTCTCCTGCAAAACGACAATCGTGTCCGATCACAATGGATGGTGAGTCGTAATGTTGCTTCACCCATTTAGCCGTCGCAACTGCAACGCGGGCCACATTGTTTACCGTATAATCTTCTGCGATAATGGCTCTCCAGCCATCTGTTCCGAATTTTATTTTACTCATGGTATTCTTTCATCGAAGTTGGCGGCACAGACAGGAAGGTCTGCACTTCCAACGTTTGTTTTTTGGTTAGCGCAAATATAGGTCTTCCTTTCAGGATTGCGCGAGGGCAAACGTTATTTTATATTCCAAACCTTTTTCCGAATTACTGATTTCAAGACCTGCATTCAACTGACTGCAAAGGATTTCAACCAACGACAAACCAAGACCTTCCCCCTGCAATTGAGGGTCGTAACCGCCACCATCGTCACCGATCACCAGCTCGAATCCGCCATTCGACTCGCACAGGTGCAGGTAGAAGTTGCCCCCTTTCCCGAGCGCGTGTTTGAAAGCGTTACATGTGATCTCGTTCATGACAAGGGCCAGTGGGATCGAACTTTCCAGATCAAAATCATGGTCACCAATATCGATTTGAATATCCACCGCTACCGAATTTCCGATCATATAGAATTGCACCAGTGTTTTCGTCAGCTCCTCGAAATAGGTCCGCATGCTCATCCGATCGAAGTCCTTTTCGTGATACATCATCTCATGCACGGCAGCCATCGTGGTGATACGATTGATACTGGAAACGAATTCTTCCTTCAGACGCGGATCGGAGAGATTATCCATTTGCAAACGCAGCAAACTCGTGATCACCTGCAGGTTGTTCTTAACGCGGTGATGAATCTCCTGAATCAATAATTCTTTTTGCTGAATGGATTCCTTGAGTTTCTCCTCTGTGTATTTACGCTTGAAGAATACCGGAATCTCAAAATTCTGAACCGAAGACAAATCAACCACCTCCTCGACATATTGCTCAATCTTATCCGGTGGGGCCATGATAAAGGTGCATGCTGAATCTCCTTTGGCTTCGCAGGTCACTTCTACAGTAGTCAGTGGAAAGCCGAAACTTTCCTCACACCAACCTGCAGAATACCCGCAGTTCATCGTACATACGGGAATGTCCGATTTCTTTCCTGCCTTGATCCACGACTGCGCTTCGAAAGAGTTGTGGTGCTGAAACTTCAGCACGTAGTCCTCGTCAGAAACCGGTCGACTTTCCGGGAAGATCTCCACATTGGCCCAACCTGTAAAAGCAAAATGCACCGGTCCGGCTGAGAGTTTTTCGATCGGGTCCATCAGTTTGAGACGTTGATGAAACGCAATGGCATCTTTCTTACCGATCACCTTGGCATTGTCGTAGAGGAAGTTGTTCCCGATACTGACCGCCTCATGTGGCGGATAATCCGAGTAACGTTCTTCAATAAAGCGAATGAATTCATGTGAGACCGATCCCGCACGAAAGAGCACATAGCGCTCTCCATATACAGTAATCTCACCGGATTCAGGATCGTAATGAAAATCCGTAAAGTACTCCGCAACCTTTTTCTCAATAGCCGTGAAAGCTTCCGCAACCTCATCGGGCACGATCACTGTCCGTACCCGATCGGTATCGTCAATTAATCGCGATTTCAACTGCCGCAGCTCAGCTTCCAGCAGTCGGATACGTTCTTCAATAGATCCTCGATCAGGCATGAGAAAAGGTGCACCCCCTTCCGCAATGGAAAGGGGTTACTCATTATTTTTCAAAACTGTTGATGGTCGTTTCAATGATACGCACACAATCCATCAACTCTTCTTCTGTCATTACCAATGGCGGTGCGAAGCGGATAATATTTCCATGGGTTGGTTTTGCCAGCAAACCATTTTCCTTGAGAGCTACGCATAGGTTCCAGGCCGTATCGCTATCTTCCGTATCGTTCACGATGATCGCGTTCAGCAGTCCTTTTCCACGCACTTTTACTACCAGATCAGTGCTGTCGATGATCCGCTGCATTTCCCGGCGGAAAATCACTCCCAAACGTTCAGCGTTTTCAGCAAGATGTTCTTCGCTCACCACTTCCAGAGCGGCAATCGCTACTTTCGCAGCAATCGGGTTCCCTCCGAAAGTGGAACCGTGTTCTCCTGGCTTAATAACCATCATGATGTCGTTATCGGCCAGCACTGCTGATACAGGATATGCTCCTCCGGAAAGCGCTTTTCCAAGAATCAGAATATCCGGGCGTACATTTTCATGGTCAACCGCCAACAATTTTCCGGTACGCGCAATTCCCGTCTGCACCTCATCGGCAATAAACAGAACACCATACTTTTCGCACAAGGCTTTCGCTCCTGCGAGATATCCCTCGGCAGGCACATAAACTCCTGCCTCTCCCTGAATGGGTTCTACCAGGAATCCGGCAATATTACTGTTCTCCTTCAGGGCATTTTCCAATGCATCAAGGTTGTTGTAAGGAATCCGGATAAAGCCCGGAGTGAACGGACCAAAATTCGTATTGGCAACCGGATCGCTGGAAAACGAAACGATCGTTGTTGTTCTTCCATGGAAGTTATTCTCACATACAATGATCTGGGCAGCATCGTCCGCCAGACCTTTCTTTTCATACGCCCATTTGCGGCACAACTTGATCGCTGTTTCCACCGCTTCGGCTCCGGTATTCATTGGCAGTACCTTATCGAAACCGAAATATTCGGTCACGAATTTTTCGTAAGGCCCGAGTGAATCGTTGTAAAAAGCCCGTGATGTAAGTGTCAGTCGCTTCGCCTGATCGATCAGCGCGGAAACAATTTTCGGGTGACAGTGTCCCTGATTTACCGCTGAATAAGCCGAAAGGAAGTCGTAGTATTGATTTCCTTCAACGTCCCACACGTGAACACCTTCTCCACGCGCCAGGACAACTCCCAGAGGATGATAATTGTGTGCTCCATGCGCGTCCTCCAGTTCCATTAAAGCTGCTGATGTCATTTTTTCCATCGTAGATTGCATAACATTAAGTAATTGAATTTCGTTCATCACGGAGAACGATCTATCCTTTCCTCATTCTACAGGGAGAGAAATCATCCCGGGTAAGCAAAAATAAGAGTTCCGACGCGGATAATCAACCCTTTTCGGAAATTCACCGCCCACTCATTTTCAGAACTTAAGCCCAATGCTTAAAAGCATATTTACATTCTCTTCTCTGTACCGGTTTGATTGGACAATGCGGCTTCCGTAGCCATAGTTGAGCAGGAGTCCAAGCGAAAAACGATGCTTCCGGAATCGCAGATGGGTTCCTGCGTTCACTCCAGGCATCGGCTTCTGATGGTAGCCCAAAGGAGCAAAAAAGATCAGTCCGGCATCCGCCGAAACTTCAAAGGCCAGTCGTTTTTCGGGAATTCCAAAACGAAAAGCATGGGTACTCCCCAAATTCAACGGGGAAACAGTGATATAGTCCATGTAATAGATCCTCGACCACACAAAACGAACCAGGGTAAGATTCAGACCGGTACTGTAGGTATCACTTCTTTTCCAGTAATTACGATATCCCAGATCAAAACCGAACGAAGTGTAAAAATCCTTCGACTTTTTCCAGCCTGTCGGTCCGTATACAGCCACATTCAAATCATCCGAGCCGTAGTATTTCCTTCGCTCAATAAATGTGGATCCCAGATCAAACCCGAAGAAAATTCCCGATTGGAGTGCCCGGTCCTTTCCCGGATGAAAACGGTCACTTCCACGCTGTTTGTATCGTACCACACCTGTTGACCGACGAACATACGTCTGTAATTCAATATCTTCCCTGTATCCATTTGCGTAGTGAATTGCGCGAACACCCGATTTCCAGACTTGCAGACGCCGTCGACCGGGTGGCTTTTGATAATAGATGAATTGGTCGTCTATTTCCGTAACCTTGCCGATGATGCGTTTATCGTCCCAGCGAACGATCGTGTCCTGTGCAAAGAGTGGAGCACAAACAAAACAGGCTACCCAAAAAAGTAGGAAAATCCTCATAATTATACTTTAGAACGACCATCGCAAGAAAAAGGTTTGACATTCAACAATCCCTGCTATCCCAGCCAAAACCAGACAGCGAGGATGCGTCAACAATAAACCGATTGAAGTGCTGGATCGTATGTACTTAATCAGGGATTCAGATCAATCACTCCGTATGTAATGGACGGACAGGTAGCCGTCGCTGAATTGGCGCAAGTGGATTTCGGAAGTACGATCTGTCCGTCTTTTTCAATCACGTACATTGAAGAAGAAATATCAAAACATTCATCTTTATCGAAACCATCCTTCATGATTCCACGCTCAACGACCTCTCCGTTCGAATTGACCGCAAGGTGTACGGGAGATTTTTTAGCTGCAACACTCGCATCAGAATAGGACAAAAACTTCCCTGAGGCATCATAATTCGAAGTTGCATCATTCAGAAATACATGTAACACATCGTTCACATCAGTCGTGAGATGTGCAACTGCACCCGAAGGCACACATTTTACCCATTGAATCTCTCCTGAAGCACTTATCCTGCTAAGTAAGAGAAAGCGAATTTTATTCATGTTAATATTGACTGCAGATAAGACACCTCCATCCTTCAGGTCAAAAAGATCACCTGCACCAGCGCTGTACTCCAATTCGATCCCTCCTCGCTTTTCTTTAATACGGTTTCTGAAATTCGCAGCTGCTTCCGACTCATTGTCTGCATAGAGCAAATCGTAAGGTAGATCTTTCGAACTTACTTCTGTAAGATCTCCGTCGTTCAGCTTCAGAACAGATAATTTAAGCCCTTCCGTCCCATCCAGAAGAACAGCATTGACGAAAACATCTGATGCCGTCTCGTACATTCCTGTTCCTTTCAACACGCCTAATCCTCCGGAAAACGTGTAAGAAGCGGTACGCTTTCCCTGGCTTGTATGGAACTCCACATCCAATTCTTCACTCACCGCAACAGCTCCGCTCATTTTCATTTTGCTTGTCGGAGTAGTCATCGAGAAAAAGCTTCCTTCCGGTGTTACATTGAAACCAAGGTACGTTTGAAGTGCTGCTTTTCCCCCTTCAAAGTTCACTGTGTAGGGGTTCTTTACATTTTGCTTATCAAACACCAGAGCTTTCATAAGCGATGGCTCGCCGGTAGGATAAAGTGCTGTCATATCCACAAGGGCAAAATAACTTTCGTTTTCCGTCAGGAGTCCATAATTAAACAGCTTTTCCTTACCTGACCATGCGATGATCTCCTCGCCGGTCAAATCAAATGTTGTTTTATCACGTCCGATCAAAGCCACTTCCTTGTATCCCTTTGCAACGGTTACATCGTACAACTTACCGTCGAGCATCACCGGATAAAAGGTAGTGATCTGAACATCCGTAAACAGCTTCTTTTTCATCAAACCTCCGATCTCGTAGGTTTTCAGTCCATCAGACTCCAGATAGTTTGCAACGAATGATAATCCCCCCATAGCCGGACGACGAACATTCACGATTCCGTTATCACGGATCTGTTTCTGATCATAATAAGTTCCCTTGATAGTAGCTTCAGTAAACGGCTTGAAACGGACATCCTGCGAAAATCCGTTTTGAACACTACACATAATCAAAAGAAGGCACAGCGCAAGCCCTGGCTGCATAAAGACTTTTCGTTCTTTCAACATAACTTTGGTTTTAGAGTACCCAAAGATATGAGTAATTATACAGTCATCAAAAATGAACCTCAGAACAACTTTCCCTGATCAGGATCTTCGTCATCTTTGCCCGACATATCCCACTCCACGGTTGTTCCACCTTCATCATCATCGTTGTCGTCGTCGCCATCTGCTTCCGAAGAGGTTTCCTTCTTCTCAGGTTCAGGCCATGGCTCATCCCCTTCGATCGAATGGTCGAGCACGATTTCCTTGACCTTCAGTTTCGTGATTTGATTTCCCTGGGCCTTCATTCCCTTCACGTCAATGAATTCCTCAAACTCGATCACGGTATCCGGCAAGTTTTTCGTGGCCTTCAGGAGCTTGTTGTATATAACCCTGAAGCGTGGCTTGTACGCCGTGGACACTGCATCCAGATGCGAGCCTTCGGTTTCCGAAATAAAGGAGATGCGCTTATCCGAAGTGACCTCGCACAGGAATTTCTTCCCGAAGTGCAGGTCTTTTTCGGAATCATAGTACACTGCTGAGATCGGACGATCCGGATGCCACTTTTCAATGTGAATCATATCATCATCGAAATGCGTAGCCAGATCAAAACCGGACAGTCGGTACTCTCCATTCTTATAAAGTGTAAGGATCTTCTCATCTCCCTTGAACTGACCGAGGAACTTCCCGCGTCCTTCGTCATTCAATCGACCGACGATTTCGTCGTACCAGATCTTGCGGGCCGCCAGTGTGGAACCACCAACCTCCTTCTGAATGATCTTGGAGACGATTTCTTTCGTCACACGGTTTCCGGCAGCACTTCGCCCCTTGATCAACAGATCCCCGAGATCAATGTCGAACTTCAGACGCTTCAGGTGCGGTCGTGGTCGCAACACCACGGTTACCACCTCGCGTTCTCCGTTCGGATGCACAGAGAAATAGATCATTTTCGATCCCTTCGTTCCCCGTGTGAGGTCGTATTCGGTATCTCGTGTAATAGACTTTACCGTAAAGCGTTTCATCATCGTCGGACCGCCTTTGCCATCCTGATACATCATGTGATAAACCGTGCGTGTATCTCCACGTTTCCAGACATTTGCATAGATGATTCCCTTGCCCACGAATTTCTTGTCGGCAACTTTCGTTACCATCATCTTACCCGAAGCAAAGAAAATAATGACGTCGTCGATGTCCGAACAATCCGCCACGTATTCAGCCTTGCGCAAGCTGTGTCCCACGAATCCTTCCTCGTAATCGACATACAATTTCTTATTGGCAATGATCACCTTGGAAGCGGTAATGGAATCGAAAGTCTTGATCTCCGATTTACGATCCTTTCCTTCCCCGAAACGTTTCTTGATATCCTTGAAATAATCAATCGCGTAATCGATCAGATTCGCCAGCTTTTCTTTCACATCGGCAATACCATCCTCGATCTTCGCGATCGTTTCATCAGCTTTATCCTTGTCGAAACGTGTGATCCGGATCATCGGGATCTGCGTCAACTTATGCAGATCATCGTCATTGATCTCGCGGATCAACTGTTTTTTGAACGGTTCAAATGATTTATAGAGGTATTTGTACAGGCCTTCGCGATCGCTGTATTCCTTGAAGTCGATGTACATCTCCTCGTTGATGAAAATCTTTTCCAGGGTCGCGAAATGCCACTGACGCTCGAGTTCATCCAGACGAATATCCAACTCCCACTTCAGGAGTTTTACCGTGTTATCGGTATTCACCTTCAGGATTTCGGTCACCCCCATAAAGCGCGGTTTCTCCCCGTCGATCACCGATGAATTCGGCGAGATCGAAACCTCACAATCCGTAAATGCATAGAGTGCATCCATGGTTTTATCGGGAGAAACACCCGGCGCGAGGTGAATGATCACTTCTGCATTGGCTGCCGTATTGTCTTCGATCTTCTTGATCTTGATCTTCCCTTTCTCATTGGCCTTGAGAATGGAATCAATCAACGAAGTGGTTGTCCCGTAGGGTACCTCGGTCACCACCAGCGTCTTGTTGTCTTCCTTGCGAATGCGTGCCCGTACGCGGATCTTTCCGCCACGAAGTCCATCGTTGTAATTGGACACATCGATCATTCCACCGTTTGGAAAATCCGGATAGATCTTCACGCCTTTTCCTCTCAGGTGATTGATAGACTGCTCAATCAGTTCATTAAAGTTGTGCGGCATGATCTTGCACGCCATCCCCACGGCAATTCCTTCCGCTCCCTGGGCCAGCAACAACGGAAACTTCACCGGCAATTGCTCCGGTTCGTCATTTCGCCCGTCATAACTCTTCAACCAATTGGTCGTCTTCCCATTGAAGGCCACATGCAAAGCGAACTTCGAAAGGCGTGCTTCAATGTAACGAGGCGCTGCCGCACCATCTCCGGTGAGCGTATTACCCCAGTTTCCCTGACAATCAATCAGCAGGTCCTTCTGTCCCAGCTGTACCAGTGCATCGCCAATGGAAGCATCCCCGTGCGGGTGATACTTCATGGTATTTCCGATGATATTCGCCACCTTGTTGTAGCGACCATCATCCATCTCCTTCATCGAATGCATGATCCGGCGCTGTACAGGCTTAAATCCATCATACAATGACGGAACGGCACGCTCCAGAATCACATAGGAAGCATAATCCAGAAACCAGTTCTCATAAAGGCCGCTGACGGGAATAATACTGTCATCCACCGACTTGTCATAATCAAAAGGATTATCCGGATCACCTTCCTCTTCAGGACGTCCCCCTTCGTTCCCCAAACCGTCGTTTTCCAGCTCTTCGTTTTCCTCTGCCATAGTATCAGGATGCTTTTTCGAGTTGTTCGTCTTTGTCCGCTGTTTCTGATCCGTCCTCTGCCTCTTCGATCACCGCTTCTTCCACACGAAGGTTATCAATGATGAAATCCTGACGCTCCTGTGTGTTCTTCCCCATGTAGTAGGAAAGAATGGTATCGATACTCGCCTCTTTCGTCAACATCACCGGTTCAAGTCGCATATCCTCTCCGATGAAATACTTGAACTCATCCGGCGAGATCTCACCCAATCCCTTGAATCGCGTGATCTCCGGGTTTCGTCCAAGTTCCGAAATAGCATTACGTCGTTCCTTATCGGAATAACAGTAAATGGTCTTCTTCTTATTGCGTACCCGGAACAACGGTGTCTGAAGGACATAGACATGGTTACGTTTGACGAGATCCGGGAAGAATTGCAGGAAGAAGGTCAACAACAGCATTCGGATGTGCATCCCGTCGACATCGGCATCGGTTGCGATCACGATGTTGTTGTACCGCAGATTATCCATATCATCCTCAATATCCAGGGCTGCCTGGATGAGGTTGAATTCTTCGTTCTCGTAAACCACTTTTTTGGTCAGACCATAACAGTTCAGAGGCTTACCGCGCAATGAGAAGACAGCTTGCGTGTTCACATCCCGTGATTTGGTGATCGATCCACTCGCCGAATCCCCCTCGGTAATGAAAAGCGTGGTCTTATCCCGCAGGTCGTTGTTCAGATCTGTCAGGTGCACGCGGCAATCGCGCAACTTCTTGTTGTGGAGACTTGCTTTTTTGGCTCGTTCACGTGCAATCTTTCGAATTCCGGAAAGCTCCTTCCGTTCCTTTTCGGATTGCTTGATCTTCTTTTCAAGTACGTCAACCACATCCGGGTTCCGGTGCAGGAAGTTGTCAAGTTTTTCCTTGAGAAAATCGTTGACAAAAGCACGCATCGACTTCCCTCCCGGTTCAATTTCCTGTGAACCCAGTTTGGTCTTGGTCTGCGATTCAAAAACCGGCTCGATCACCTTCACTGCAATGGCCGCCACAATTGACTGCCGGATATCGGAAGCTTCGTAATTCTTTCCGTAGAAATCGCGAATCACTTTTGCGACCGATTCACGGAAAGCACTCTGATGGGTACCTCCCTGTGTAGTATGCTGGCCGTTGACAAAGCTATAGTAGTCTTCACCGTATGTTTTTCCGTGTGTGAATGCCACCTCAATATCTTCCCCTTCCAGGTGAATGATCGGGTAAAGCGGATCACCGTCCATGTTATCCTCCAGCAGGTCCTTCAAACCATCCTTGGACTGGAAACGTTCACCGTTGAAGCGAATCGTCAGTCCACGGTTGAGGTAACAGTAATTCCAGATCATTTTGGTGAGGTAGGCCGTCTTGAAAGCGAACTTTTTGAAGACCGTATCATCCGGGATGAACTCCACGTAGGTCCCATTTTCCTCAGTCGTCTTCGATAACGGAAGATCCTCTGCGATCTCACCCCGTACAAAGCTGACCTGTTTCTTTTCACCGTCGCGTACCGAATACACCATGAAATGCGAAGAAAGCGCATTCACCGCTTTCGTTCCCACACCGTTCAGTCCCACAGATTTCTTAAAAGCTTTGGAATCATATTTCCCACCTGTATTGATCTGCGAAACGCATTCCACAACTTTCCCAAGGGGAATTCCGCGACCGTAATCACGGATCGTTACCAATCCATCCTTCACCTGTACGTCGATCCTCTTGCCATTGCCCATGACGAATTCATCGATGCAGTTATCCATCACCTCCTTTACCAGGATATAAATTCCGTCATCAGCAGCAGAACCATCTCCCAACTTCCCGATGTACATTCCCGGACGAAGTCGGATGTGTTCCTTCCAGTCAAGCGAACGAATATTGTCCTCTGTATATTGATTTTCTGCCATTTATATGAAATTAACGGAGAGCCCCTCAAATATAAGGAAGATCAACCCCGGAAAGCCTTGATTTCAACGCAACTTATCCACTTTTTCAGGTTAAAAACTGTGGATAATTCCAGCCGGAACGTTTCAGACAAAATAGGTATCGCCGTCCGTAGCCATTTCGGATGCCGGAAAAACAGCCCGTGCTTCCCGCTCATGCGTTTCGGGCGAGTCGTAGCGAGCACTGAGATGTCCCATCAGCAGGCGTTTTACACCGGCCTTCTTTGCCAGCTCAGCTGCCTGTTGTGCTGTAGAATGCATCGTTGCCCGGGCTCGTTCCGCATGCTGCATGGTAAATGTCGCTTCGTGGTATAGCAAATCAACTCCCTCCACGTACGCTGCCACTTCATCCCTGTAGGCAGTGTCGGAACAAAACGCATAGGATTTCGGTAAATCTGCAGAGGTTGTGTAATCTTCAAATTTTAACTCCCGACCGTTCTCCATACGGATATTCTCTCCCTTCTTGAGACGATGGTAGTATTCCATCGGGATTCCATCCCGCTGAACCGCTTCTTTGATGAGGTGACGCTCACGCTCCTTTTCCCGGATCAGAAAGCCGGTTGTGGGAATGCGATGTGCCAGAGGAAATGAATCAACGGTGATCTTGTTATCCTCAAAGATCCGGTGCAATCCGGAAACATCTGTTTCACTGAAGAAGACATCAAACGCCAAACGGGCACCGCCATAATGCAGCTGCATTTCCACAATCTCTTTCAGTCCCGGAGGACCGTAAATGTGAATGGAACGCTTGCGTCCCATCAGATGCATACTACTGAGCAATCCGACCAAACCGAAATAGTGATCGCCGTGCAAATGCGAAATAAATACGTGGTCGATGCGTTGAAACTTGATCCCGAACCGACGCACCTGCATTTGAGTACCTTCACCACAATCGATGAGAATGCTACGCCCTCTGCATTGGATGTATTGAGAAGTCAGTCCCCGTCCGGACGTCGGAACGGCAGAACCACTACCTAAAATCGTTACGGAGAATTCCACTAGGCGATCAGTGCAAGCGCTTCTTGTTCGGAAGATGCAATCGTCAGCACTTTGTCAAGCTGCGCGATTTCGATCAGCTTCTGCACATTGGGTTTCAAGCCACACAATACAAACCGTCCATTGGTGTCTTTACACAGACGGTTCGCCACAAGAATTGCACTGAGTCCCGAAGAATCACAGTACTGGGTGGCCGACATATCAATCACGATGTTATTTACGTTGTTTTTATTCAGGAGAACGAGCTCAGCTTTTAAATCGGGCGCATTGGATGCATTCAGGCGCTCAACATTGGTCTTCACAACAGCGGTTCCATTTTCCTGATTAACTGTAAAATTCATTCGTGGTTGTTTCTTTCAAATGTAATAAAATTTTACTGTCGCTTAATTTTGGACGCCAACAAATAAATCACTGCCATTCGAACGGCCACTCCGTTCTCAACCTGCTGTAAAATAATCGCCTGTTCCGAGTCTGCCACATCACTTGTGATCTCTACTCCACGGTTGATCGGGCCCGGGTGCATCACCACGATCGGGTGACTCAAGCCGTCCATAATCTCCTTCGTTAAGCCGTACTGCATGGTGTATTCACGAAGCGATGGAAAGTACTTGATATCCTGTCTTTCCAACTGGATTCGCAGCATGTTTGCCACATCGCACCATTCGAGAGCTTCGACAAGGTTGTGCCCAACTTTCACACCAAGTTCATGAATGTATTTCGGAATGAGTGTAGTCGGTCCGCAGACCATAACTTCAGCCCCCAGTTTCTGCAAGCAGTAAATGTTCGACAAAGCCACCCGCGAGTGCAGGATATCTCCGACGATCACCACTTTCTTCCCCTCCACTGTTCCCAGTCGTTCGCGGATCGAATACGCGTCCAGCAATGCCTGGGTCGGATGCTCATGGGTACCATCTCCGGCGTTCACCACACGGGCATCTACACGCTCAGACAAAAACTTAGCAGCACCAGGATTCGGATGGCGCATCACAACCATGTCCACTTTCATCGAAAGGATGTTGTTCACGGTATCAATCAACGTTTCCCCCTTCTTTACGGAACTACTCGCTGCAGAGAAGTTTACCACATCTGCAGAAAGACGTTTCTCCGCCAATTCAAATGAGAGACGGGTCCGCGTTGAGTTCTCAAAGAAAAGGTTGGCAATGGTGATATCGCGCAACGAAGGCACCTTTTTGATCGGACGGTTGATCACCTCCTTGAAAGCATCGGCCGTTTTAAAGATCAGGTCGATATCGTTCCGGGTCAGATCCCTGATCCCTGTCAGATGGTCTACGCTCAAGCTATCCATTCGTATCCGGGGTAAAAAGTACAACTTTATCTTCTCCTTCCAGTTCCTTCCACTCGACGGATACACGTTCGGAAATCAACGTATCTACGGTCTTACCAATGTAGTCGGCCTGGATGGGCAGGTCTCGTTTGAATCTTCTGTCGATGAACGTCAACAACTCTACCTTTTCCGGACGTCCGAATGCAAGCAGGGCATCCAACCCCGACCGGATCGTTCGACCGGTGTAAAGCACATCATCTACCAGCACAACTTTTTTCCCTTCGATTACGAAATCAATATTCGTTGCACTCGGAATCAGCGGAGTTTCACGGCGACGGAAATCGTCGCGGTAAAATGTGATATCCAACTGCCCGCATACTACGTCATGTCCAAGAATGGCTTCCAGATGCGTTTTCAGGCGGGTGACCATATGAATTCCACGCGGCTGAAGTCCGATAAGTACTGTGTTTAAGAAATCGTTGTGATTTTCGATGAGTTGATAACAAAGTCGATTAATTGTAAGCTCGAAGTGCCGTGAATTAAGAATGACTTGTCGTTCCATCAGCGACAAAGATACATGATTTTTCTTCTCTTCATCTCTTCGGATTCCAAAAAAGAAAGCCGTTTGAAATTCTGCTCGTTTATACCAGTCTAAAGTCGTTAATCCGACATCAAAAAAGCACTGAAAAAGCACCGCAAACGCCCGTGTAATGCGGGAATACGTTTTTTTTGAGGAAAATGATTACTAAATCGGTTAATTGTCTTATTTTTGTAGAACGTTGTGTTTTTTTGACAGATAACTCAATAATGCACGCATTTTAAATTTTTGTTGAGAAACTTTAAGATGGACCAAGTATCTTTAATTCGGTTAGGTTAGTAGAATTGAAGACTTATCTTGAAGTTTTCGTTTGTTTTTGGTTTAGGTTGCCTGGTTTTACGTTTTCATTTTTCTGTCGGATTATTGGTTGATTTCGATTTTAGCGTAAAATCAGGCTATCCTTTTTTATCCGCCTTTCTTTTTCACGCGATATCCATCTTTCTCTAACAAGTCAACAATCTTATCACGGAAATTTCCCTGGATGAGAATCTCCCCATCTTTTGCCGTTCCACCAACACCACACTTACTCTTGAGAACGCGCCCCAATTCCTTCAGATCTTCCTGATCCCCCACAAAACCTTCCACAAGAGTCACTTCCTTTCCTCCGCGCTGCTTTCGGTCAATAGATACGTACAACAACTGTTCTCCCGGGGGCAATGTTGCCTGGATTTCATCCTCATCGTACTCGAACTGAAAATCCGGATTCGTCGAGTACACAATGTTCTTCATTTTCTTCTTTGCCATATCTCTTTCTTTGATCGAGGTAACGCGAAAATACCGCTAATCCTCAAACAGCCCAAGTGGGACAACAAAAAAGAAGTGGTGATAATTTAATGGAGTCTATGTTGAAGCGAGGCACTTACAGCTTAGGACACTTCTTACAGTTCACCCCGCTCTTCTTGAATTTTTTGCAGCACTTTTTCTTTTTGCATTCCCACTCTTCATGTGGGGCAGACAGCTTCAAAAGGGATGACTGTTTCATTTATTTAGACTAATTCTAAACAAATATAACAAACTTTTTTTCCGGTGAAAATGACTTTTGTCATTTATTCCTGATTTCGATCCAGACGTACTTCAAAGGTAAAGAGCATGTTGCCATCCCCCAATTGGTAAAAGCTGTAACGTAAAGGATTTCCGGACTTCATACGGGTAGTAATGAACCCGAGCCCCGCCCCTCCTTTATGACTCAAAAATTCATTGCTGAGCACTGTAAGATAGCTTTCTTTCAACTTCTCATCCGGATAGTGATTGATCTCCTCAAGGTAACTTTCCACCTTTTCATGGTCTTCGGAATCGATCACATTGGCCATGATTACACGATAGTGCTCTTTGGAACGTGCCACGATCAGGTAGCCCAGTTGACGTCCTAAATTGTCACGCTGTCCATGCAGACGAATGTTCTGCAGGCCTTCGATGAGAATGGAAAATAAACGCTTCACAAGCATCCGGCGATCACCGGAGGAGATGAGCAGTTCTTCAGTGCTACTGCACAAACTGCTCACCAAATCCTGTGAAAACGTTCCGAAATGTGAGATCAGTACCTTGATCCCCTCACGCTCAAGCTTGTCCTGCCTGTTTTGAAATATCTCACGAATTTCAACCGCAGTTATACTCTTCTCACTCTCTGTCATTTCGTCAACTCACATCCATCACTTATTCAAGATGATCGAAACCGTACCTTTGGCGGATTCCGAACTTCCATCGTTGAAATCAATGATGAAATAATACGATGCTACCGGCAGCTCTGCTCCCTGATAAGTTCCATCCCACATGTTCGAACTGTATGGATTCGAAGCACTGGACTGGTGTTCAAACAGGAGATTCCCCCAACGGTTGTACACTCGGACGATATTGTCCGGGTAATTCTCATCCAGGTTCAAAATCTCCCAGGTATCGTTCACAAGGTCACCATCCGGCGTAAAGGCCGTTGGAATAATGATCTCACAATCTTCAACCGTGATCATCACCTCACTTGATGGTCCTTCGCAGCCGTTCAATGTTTCCGTTACATAATACACTGTAGTACCCACCGTATTGATCGGCTGGAAGGTTGTTCCCGTTCCGAGTACATCAGTCAGACCGGCATCCGAATACCATGTATAAATTCCTCCCGATCCCGAAGCTGTCATGGCGTCAAAGTTAGCCGTTGAACAGTATGTTGAATCGGTGCCGGCAACCGGCGCACCAGGATACGGATTGATCTGGATAATTTGCGTTCCTGTGGCAGCGGATGTACAGTTGGCATCCGAAACACTTGTCAATACATACGTTCCCGGAGAATTACCCAATGAGATCGGACTGGTTGAACCTGTAGCAGACTGCGCTACACCATTGAGGGTATAGTTCACCGTCCAGTTCGGTGTTCCAATCACACCAACTTCAATATCACTGATAGGATCGCCCACACAGTAAATTCCCGAACCTGTCAGACTGTTTACTGCCGGAGACAGATTTACGGTCACCTGGAAGCTGATCTCATCCGAGCATCCGCCATTTTCGTCGTAGATCCAAACCGTTTGAGTAGATGTCAATGTACCACTGATCACAGTACCCGAAGCTGCTTGTGTATTGTTGTAATAAGCTTCATTACCGGACAGGTTCATTCCTGTGATTGCAGGAAGCGTATAGCTGTCACAAACAGTAACATCGGCCACCGGATCAATCACCGGAGTCGGATTCACTGTAATGGTGAAACTCTGCTCGGAAGAACATGCACCGTTAGAATCATAGATGTACATTGTCATCGAAGACGTGATGGATGTTCCTACAGTATATTGTGTACCGCTTGCTCCTGCGCCACTCCAATAAGCTTCTGATCCCGTAAGCCCTGTTCCGGTGATCACAGGAAGCACATAGCTACCGCACGCAGTCACATCCGGAAGAGCATCAACCGCAGGAGCTCCAGGGTTGGTCAATACTTCCTGAGAACTTGCCGAAGTACATCCGGTTGTTCCGTCTGTAAAGGTCACATCATACGTTCCCGGTGCAAGACCTGTAATATCGTAAGGAAGGATCACTCCTGCCGAAGAACCTGAAGCTGCTCCCGACCAGGTCACAGTTCCTGTTGCTCCACCGGCATCTGATACGGTAATAATACCATCATTGGTATTACATCCGGTCAATGGCGTCTGAGAAGTACTGATCGCAGGAGTCGGATTCACTGTAACTGTGGTCATCGTCTGACAGCCGTTCGCATCTACATACGTGATATCTGAAGTACCGGCAGATACTGCTGTTACCAATCCGGTATTATCCACAGTCGCTACACCTGGATTGGAAGAAATCCATGGTGTCGTTGCATCCGGTGTTCCAGAACCGTTCAACTGCGAAGTCGACGCAATACAAAGTGTCGCTGTACCTGAAATTGTCGGAACAGCATTCACCGTTACGGAAACCGTATTCTGGCAGCCGTTAGCATCCAGGTAAGTGATCGTTGACGAACCGGCAGAAACGCCTGTTACCAACCCTGTGTTATCTACTGTTGCGACTGCCGGAGCCGAAGAAGACCAAGGAGTTGTTGCATCCGGCGTTCCTGATCCCGTCAACTGAACTGTGGAACCAACACATACCGGAGTATTTCCGGAAATTGTCGGAACAGCTCCTACCGTCACTGAAACAGTATTCTGACATCCGTTAGCATCAAGATAAGTGATCGTTGATGATCCTGCTCCCACACCCGTTACAAGTCCTGTGTTGTCTACAGTAGCAACCGCAGGTGCGGATGACGTCCATGGCGTTGCTGCATCCGGCACTCCTGTTCCGGTCAACTGAACAGTTGATCCGACGCATACCGGTCCATTGCCAGAGATCGTTGGATTGGAATAGATCGTAATCACGAACACTTCTTCCGCCGAACATGCTCCGTTCTCATCGTAAGCATATACGGTAATGTTGGTCGGTGCAGTATAAACCGTTCCATCAGGAATTAACGCTCCCGCTCCGGAAGGTCCTCCAGTAGCGGTATAATATGCCTGACTTCCGCTCAGACCTGTTCCCTGAATAGTTGCATTCAGCAAAGTATAACTTACACCACACGCTGTTGTATCTTCGATCGCATTGATCAAAGGCGCTCCAGGATTCGTAAATGTTTGCTGAGAAACAGCTGACGTACATCCGGTTGTTCCATCTGTAAATGTTACGTCGTACGTACCGGCAGCAAGTCCTGTAATGTTATAAGGAAGCGTTGCACCCAGAGCTGAACCGGACGCCGTTCCCGACCAGGTCACCGTACCAGTTGCTCCACCGGCATCTGAAACTGTAATAACTCCATCGTTTGAGTTACAACCTGTCAACGGCGTCTGTGAGGTATTGATCACCGGATCCGGATTCACCGTAACAACCACCGTGTTGCTACATCCGTTTGCATCGAGATATGTGATCGTTGATGAACCGGCAGAAATGCCTGTCACCAATCCTGTATTGCTTACTGTTGCCACTGCCGGAGTTGACGATGTCCATGGTGTGGTTCCATCCGGCGTTCCGGATCCTGTCAACTGAACGGTTGATCCGATACATACCGGTGCATTACCGGAAATGGTTGGTGTTGGATTTACCGTCACAACAACGGTGTTGCTACAACCGTTCGCATCCAAATAAGTAATGGTCGATGAACCAC
>JBNKYR010000048.1:0-18158 GCA_050300995.1 Crocinitomicaceae bacterium
GCCTAGCTACGCTACGGCGCTACATAAAACTGGACCGGCTTACTGATCGAGTTCGAGCTGGCATCGGTGGCATTGATCGTCAGCGTAAAAGATGTTAGTCCACTGATGTTCGCGGGAACGAAATACTCATGATAGCTATACGTTGCCGTGTTTGCGGCAAAGGCATCACTGTAGACATTACTCCCCCAGGCATCGGCAATATTCACCGAAACATCCGTGATCACGTCGTTATCGCTCAGCAAGAACTTTATATCCACGCTGTCGCTTACCGACATCAGCAAGGTATCGCCTGCTGTCGGTTCCGACAAGGTCAACACAGGATTCAGCGTATCCTTGTCATCCTTTTTGCAGGAATTGAAGAATACAAGCGACAACACAACAAGGCTCAAACTATAAACGGACCAGTGAATTTTCATTTCAAGATTTTCACCAAAGATACGACATCGATACCAATCCGAAAACAGGTGCACAATCTTCCACAAAAACCGATCATCCGGCCTCACAACCACCACCCATAACGATGTGCTGCAAATTCGACTGTTTTGTTAACTTCGTGGGTATTAACCGCTGAAACCACTGGAAACTACAATCTATACAAAAGCCTTCAAAACATGGATGGGGGCTGATGGAATCGCTCGCAGCGAGGTTCTTCCCGATGCTGAAATCGACATTGATGAAGCCATCGAAAATTCACAAGCTGTCAACTCACTCTACCGTGGCACCAAATACCCTTTGCTGGTTGACATCACGAAGATCAAGTCGATCACCAAAGAAGCACGCGCCCAGTTTTCCGTAAAAAACCGTGACACCCACATCACTGCGTTTGCGCTGCTCGGAAAATCCGAGATCGGATGCATGGTCGCCAATCTTTTCTTTCGGCTCCATAAACCTGGTGTTCCCGGCCGCATGTTCACGGAAGAAGAGGACGCCATCGAATGGCTCAACAAATACAAAGTTACCTGATCCTACTCCTCCGGCTTCAGATTAATTTCCGCAAATACCGTCGTTCCGATCACCAATTCCTTTGCTTCTTCTTTCAGATGCGCATGAATGCTCACCGTCTTGCTCACCAAATCAACGCTCTTCCCGATCAAGGTGATCTTCGCTGTATATGATTTATCACTTCCTGCCACACGAAAGAGCACTTCCTGTCCTTCATGCACCTTGTGAATGTCTGAGGCAAATACGGAAAGATGGATGTGTCGTTCGGAAGCATCGACGAGCTCAATCAAAGGCGTATCCTGATTCGCAAAGCTTCCGTGATTCGTCAGTACTTTCGTAACCACCCCATTCACCGGAGAAACCACTCGCACTGACTCACTGATCTCTCCTTTATCCAATGCCGAAAGTGAAACACCCAACAGGCGCAACTGTTTTTTCAAGCTCTCCAATCCTGCCTTATCGGTCAGGTAAGTAGATTCGGCCTGTTCGAATTCGCGATCAGGGATCACTCCTTTCTCGTGCAGGGCACGCTTTCGCTCGTATTCCTTCTCACTGAACGCCAGACCTGACTTCGCTTTCAGGTAGTCTTCCTGCATCCGGATGATTTCCATGTGTTGTAAGGTAGCCAGTGCTTCTCCCTTTCTGACCTGCTGCCCTTCAATCACATAAATACTTCCCACCGTACTTCGTACCGGGGCATGGATCGAAATCCTTGCATCTGCCGGTACAATCACTTCTCCGGTACAGGTCAGCACCGTACTATCCCCTGACGGTACGTCCGCAGGAACTTCAGCAACTACTTCGTCAGTCGCTTCTGTTTCCGGATTCTCTTCTACAGGCGATTGTCCGCAAGCGGTCAGCAAGACCAATGGAAGCACCCGGATCAATTTATCTATTTTCATGTTCTTCAGTTTTAATCTTTGTGTCATCACTTAGTTTGTTGTAGCAGTATAAAATTCGAGTTCCAGCGCCGTCTGATTGTAACCATCAATGATTTCCAGACGTTTCAAACGAATCTCGAGCGCCTTTGCACGCGCCTGCAGGTATTTGTAATAGTCGATCGACCCCGCTTCAAGTTCTGCCTGAGCAGCCTCCTGAAGTGTTATTGCCTGCTGCAACCAGTTTTCATCGTAGGAGGCGAGTAATCCGGCATACATGCTCAGGCGGTTCTGTAAATCCCGGGAATGCGCCTCGGTTTCCTTCCGAAGTTGTTCTGTGGCATTCTCCTGCCATTCGGAAGCAATGGTTGCTTTTCGAACATCCGTGGCTACCGAGCGGTTAAACACAGGAATATTCACTCCAAAGGTCATTCCACGGAAGCCGCTTACATGGTCAATTGTCTGATCGAAATAGCCTACCGACAATTCCGGGAACCAGGCAGACTTCGCCTGACGGATTTCCTGTTCTGCCAACTCCTTTTTGGCCTGTTCGACCTGCATAAATAAAGCAGCATCCGCATCAAACGCTTTCAATGGAAGACTCACCGGAAGCGGTTCTCTATCTTCCGGAACCTGCAATGCACCGCTGATTCCGGTTAATGAGCGCAACTGTTGCTCCTGGCGAATGTATTCTGCCCGATGCATTGCCAACTGACTTTGCAACTCACTTTTGTACAATTCGGCCATGCTCAGATCCACCTGACTGATGTCTCCGGCCAGTTGTTTTTCGTGCTCCCTGCGCAGGTGTTCGTCAGTCAGCACCAATTGATCTTCCAGCAATTTCACGCGATGAGCAGCCAGCGTCCACAATTGCCAGGTTGAACGTACCTGCCAGATCATTGCGTTCGTGCCTTTGACCAACTCGTTTTCCCTGACGTTTTTCAGGGCATTCGCACGCTGTGCCGTTCGCGCCTGCAACAAGGGATTCCCCAAAGGCTGATTGATCGACCAATAGCGATCATTCAGCGCGGTATTGGTTTGTCCGTATTGGTAAGAAAACTCTGTGTTCGGCAAGGTAAATGCCGCTTTTCGATCGTATACGGCCTGTTCCACCATTAATTCTCCGTTCTTCAATGCCGGATGATTCGCCTTCATGGAATCGATGGCCATTTGTTCACTGAGCGACTGTGCCTGAAGGCCCTGTATACCGATCAGAACCAGCAATCCTGTTAATACATTTTTATTCATGCGAAAACGTTTTCGTTCTGTGAGGTAATAAATGACCGGCAGCACCAGCAGTGTCAGCAACGTAGCCGTAATCAGTCCTCCGATTACGACGGTAGCCAACGGTTTTTGCACCTCGGCCCCTGCCGAAGTAGAAAGCGCCATCGGAAGAAAACCAAGTGAAGCCACAGCGGCTGTCATGATTACCGGTCGTAAACGTACAAGGCTTCCCTTCACCACTAACTCGAGCAAATCGTTAGATCCTTCCTGCTTCAGGCGATTGAAATAAGAGATCAATACGATCCCATTGAGCACGGCCACTCCGAATAGTGCAATGAACCCGACTCCTGCGGAGATACTGAAAGGCATTCCCCGAACAAGCAGCGCCACGACGCCTCCCACGGCAGCCAACGGCACTGTTGAGTAGATCAACAAAGCATAGCGTACGGATTTAAATGCCATGAACAGCAGCACAAAGATCAATGCCAGGGCGATCGGAACTGCCACACTGAGTCGCTGACGTGCAGCAACCAGGTTTTCGAACTGACCACCGTAACGGATCAGGTAACCCGGCTTCAATTGGATTTTAGCGTCCAGCACCTTGCGCACTTCATCAATAAAGCTGGCAATATCACGGTTACGTACGTTCACTCCCACTGCAATACGACGTCGTGCATCCTCTCTGGAAATCAGCATCGGGCCGTCTTCGACTTCCATGGAAGCCACCTCGCTGAGAGGAATGAGGTTCCCATCCGGCGTGTTGACGAACAACTTTCCGAGATCGACATTGTTCCGAAAAGCCGGATCCAGTCGTACGGCCAGGTCAAAACGTCGTTCTCCTTCGTACACTACGCCCGCACTCTCACCGGCATACGCCGCACGAACAACCCTGTTCAGTTCGTCAATATCCAGGTGGTGATACGCTACCTTCTCCCGGTTGAAGCGCACCATCAATTGTGGCAATCCTTCCGTTTGTTCAATCTTCACGTCACCTGCTCCTGGAATTTTGCGCACATGTTCCGCAATCTCACTTCCACGGGCTGCCAGTTCATCCAGATCGTCTCCGAACAACTTCACCACGACATCTGATTTCGAACCGGAAATGAGCTCATTGAAACGCAGCTGGATCGGCTGTGTAAATTCAAATGAAGCGCCTTTTACCACTTTTAGCTTTTCTTTCATTAGCTCCACCAATTCTTCTCGTGATGAAGCACTTACCCATTCGCTTCGGTCTTCCAGAAGAATCATCACATCCGCATCTTCCACCGCCATCGGATCCGTTGGAACTTCGGCCGTACCAATCTTTGAAACCACATGCTTTACCTCCGGAAAATTATCTTTCAGGACCTTTTCCGCGGCACTTGTAGTGGCTACCATTTGTGACAAAGATTTACCCGGATCAATCGTCACCTGCATAGCCAGGTCACCTTCATCCAGGGTTGGAATGAACTCACCTCCCATCGAACGGAAAACAAAAAAGGTAATCACCAAGAGTACAGCAGCACCTCCTAAAAGCAAATACGGCACTTTCATCACCCGAACCAATACAGGCTTGTAAGCACCACGCATCCAGTCTACAATACGATCTGCCAGTGTACGTCTCTCGCGGATATTCTTATTGAGCACCAACGCGCTCATCATAGGTACGTACGTCACAGAAAGCAACAAGGCTCCAAGAACCGCGAAGCTCACTGTTTTTGCCATCGGCGTGAACATCTTTCCTTCGATACCTGTCAGTGTGATGATCGGCACGAAAACCACAATAATGATCAACACACCAAATGCAGCAGACCCGATGATACTGGATGCAGTACGGACCATGGTGTCGTCCATTTGTTTCTGTGTCAGCTTTTTACCCAGGTATTGCGAATACATCAGATGCAGCATACCTTCGACCACAATGACCGCTCCATCGATCACGATTCCGAAATCAATTGCCCCTAACGACATCAGGTTTGCCGACACCCCGAAAAGATTCATCAGAATAAAGGCAAACAGCAACGAGAGCGGAATTACGGATGCAACGATCATTCCGGCCCGGAAATTCCCAAGCAACAGGATAAGGACGAAGATCACCACCAGCCCTCCTTCAATGAGGTTCTTGCTTACAGTATGAATGGCTTTCCCTACCAGCACCGAACGATCCAGATAAGGTTCAATGCGAACACCAGGAGGTAGCGACTGCTGAATTTCCGCCACGCGATTGTGCACATTGGTGATGGCCTCCGAGGAGTTCGCCCCTTTCAGCATCAGCGTGATCCCTCCGACTACTTCACCCTCACCGTCCATCGTCATAGCACCAAAGCGTGGTGGCGAGCCGAAACGCACCTTTGCTACATCCCGCACGAATACCGGCACTTCGCCGTTCATTCGCACAAGGATCTTTCCGATATCGTCCGTGGAACTTACCAGCCCCTCCGTGCGAATGTAATAGGCATTCTCCCCTTTTTCGATGTAACTCCCGCCGGAATTCTGATTGTTCTTCCCCAGGGCGTCAAATACTTCGGAGATCGTCGTTTCATGACTTTGTAACAGCAGCGGATCGACGGAAACCTCGTACTGCTTCAGATAACCTCCGAAACTACTGACCTCAATGATCCCGTTGATGCCCATCAATTGCCGTTTCACGATCCAATCCTGGATGGTGCGCAATTCCATGGCATCGTAACGGCCGGAGTGCGCCGAATCCACCCGAAGTACATATTGGTAGATCTCACCGAGACCGGTGGTAATCGGCATCAATTCGGGAGAACCCAATGTGGATGGAATTTCTCCGCTTGCCACGTCGATCTGCTCCTTGACCAATTGTCGTGCCTCAAGGATTGGCACATCTTCCTCAAATACTACGGTCACCAGTGACAAACCGAAACGTGAAACCGACCGGACCTCTTCCACACCGGGAAGGTTTGCCATGGCCATCTCGACCGGAAAGGTAATGAACTGCTCTACTTCCTGAGGCGCCAGTGACGGGGAGGTTGTTACCACCTGTACCTGATTATTGGTGATGTCCGGCACCGCATCGATTGGCAGTTTTTGCATCGAATAGATCCCTGTGGCGATCAAGCCCAGGACGAGCAATCCGATAATTAATTTATTCTTCACTGAAAAGTGAATGACTTTTTCTATCATAACAATGGGATTAAAGAATACGCTTACCGTGCAGCTCATTTGGCCGCCGGTTCTTGCTTAGTCTTGCGAAGTGTTACGAAATTGCGGGAGGTCCCCTCAAGCCTGTCGTGGGAAGACAGGACTGCACGATACGCACAGCATTGCGCACCACTGGTTGCGGTGTATCCGGAATGAATTCCGGTTCAAATACGGCTTTCAATCCTTCCGGAAGAAGCAGCGGCTGAAATGCCGGTACCTCTACTTCGTCAAACGACACGAATTCGCATAACTGCCCGTCGCCGTGCTCCATGTGGAAGCCCAGCGCCAGGTAATCCAACAAAGAGGACGCGTCCTTATGCTGGCGAATATCTTCGGTGATTGAAACTTCAGAATGATGCGTATGCGGAATGAAGGAATGCAGCAACACAATTGCTGTTGCCATATATACAGAGATCCATCTTACCAGACGCATGACGCAAAGATAAAGAATTTTGTAACGCACAAAGAACTCTGTAGCCAGAGTTACATAAATAAGGGATCGTCCTGCAGCGCTTCAACAATGGGGATATCGGCAGGAGCAAAATCGTAATCCCGCCAATCTTTCGGGCAGATCCATGCAAGACGATCGTGATCTGTGGATGCCGTAATCGCTTCCATTGCCTCCACAAAATAGGCCATCAGGTGAATGGTAAACTTCGGATAGGTATGCTCCACTGTCATGAAGTGTTTTCCTACCTTCACGCTCACTCCGAGTTCTTCACCCAGCTCACGTTCCAGCGCCTTTTCGGGACTCTCCCCCTGCTCGATCTTTCCTCCCGGAAACTCCCACAATCCGGCCTGCGCCTTCCCCTGCCGTCTTCGGGCAATAAGCAAGCGGCCCTCATGGACGATCAATGCGGCGGTAACTGGGAGGGCGGGCATTGGGGATCAGGGGTTAGGAATTAGAATTTAGGCAATAGATGTTAGACAAGAGACCGATTCTGGAACATGTTTTCCCGAAGGTACTCATTTCAGAACAATCAGTTTTCCTGTACCGGAAAATGTCTGATCAAAAGCCGTGTAACGATAATGATACATTCCGGAATGCAACGATGAAAGGTCTATTTCCTGCTCGGCTGCCACGCGACATGTGTAAACCACGCGTCCGTTGTCGTCCAGAACCTCGAGGACCGCAGGTGCTCCGCTTTCCGGAACGATTGTGAACATTCCACTGGAAATAGTTGGCTGGATTCGGATCTGTGCAAGTTCCTCCTCATTCAATCCCCCTGTGTAGTCTACACAAATATTGTCATGCGGATTGTAATCCATTGGGATGAGTTGCAAGGCTTTATCAGAAGTAGTTGCTGGCCCCAGATCCTGCCAGGATGTAGCGACGAACGCATCGTTAGATGTCGTAGGTGTGTCTCCCCACCAGGGATCGACGCATTGAGGTGCAATGAACAGGGAATCAGCGCGAATCACTCCTATGTGTGTATTCAACACTTTCTTCACCCCCCAAAGCGGTCCTATTCCGACACTGTAAACTCCATTGTTACGCCGCGGAAGAACGCCTATCCCGGACATCTCAAGCGATACACTGTTCAATATCGTCCCATTCAAATCAAAACGATGGATACCGCATATTCCGCTCCGCGATGGATTCGCCAGAATCAGCGTGCTATCTTCTGCCACAAACAACAAGTTTGAGGGCATCCAGGTAAGGTCGTTGTATGCGTAAATTCCTTCAGACCAATTTACCAGACCGCTTGTGTCTGCAGAAGTCAACGTCGTATAGTTTCCAAATTTTGACGAAACAATAAATACGGTGCTATCCATCAGTTCCAGATCAAACACCTCCCCACCGAAAAAATCCTTCGCCCATAACACAGAACCGCCCGAAGACAGTTTCACTAACGCTCCTTCCATGTTTCCGGCCAAGCCCAGATAGATATTTCCGTCCGTATCTTCCTCAAACGCCGCCGGTTCTGTCATACTGGGAACAGAGAACACCTTGCTCCACATTAAAGTTCCTGCGGCAGACAACTGCGCCAAACAGATGGAGGGAACCTGCGAATTACTCCATGCACACAACAAGGTTGAGTCTTTTCGTTCAAAAACCCGTGTAGCCAATTCACTCGACCAACCGTTAAAAGCAAACGCGCGTGTCCACAGGGTGTCACCCTGATCATCAAAACGAACACACACGGCAGCATCATCCATGTAGCCCATAGTTGCCAATCCTCCGTCGTACGTAGCGGTTGCACCCGAAAAGAAATTCTGACCGGAACCCGAAGTGACATTCACCGACCAACGTTCATCACTCAGAGAGTCCAGACACAATACAAAACCAGCATTTCCGTAATGGTAATCCCCTACGATTGCCACGGATTCACCGGGCAATGCCACACTTAAACGGGGCTCAATGTTTTTTGTCGTGTGATCAAAAACCTTTGTGTAAAGGGAATCCTGGGCAAATACGGAAATTCCCGCGAAACAGAAAATACAAAAGATGTAAAGCAGGCGCATGGTTGAGTGGCTAGGAATTAGGAGTTAGCGGTTAGAAATTAGAGGTTAGACGTTTGGGACTTAAGGATGATAAATAATCAATGTCTGTGTTGATTCATGAACGTCCGTGGAAATACGCAACTGGTAGACTCCGTCGTGGAGGTCTCGCACGTCGAGCTGGTCTTTCCCTGCTGCCCGAAGAACACAACGGCCATCGGATGCAAAGACCTGAACCAGATTGTTCTCCTCCAGTCCGCTAAGGAATACGGTTTCATCCGCCGGATTCGGATATGCCTGTACCGCATTCGCTTCAACTTCTTCCACTCCTACGGAATAATTGCACTGACCGTCCGAGTAATACGTTGTTCCGTTCTGTCCGTAACAAACCAGTTTTGGGTCATTCTCAAAATACCCCGGGAAACGGTAAAAAAGTCCTCCGCCACAACCAACTCCCTGCAGAATAAATGTCGAATCAGTCATGCTCATCAGGTCGTTGTGCAGGTAGAACTTCTTGGCATAGAACCCATTGATCAGCACACTGTCGATACTGGTGACGATCCATCCGCCCGAAAAAAATACACTCGTTTCCGGAGTAGTATCTCCCAATTGAAGGTCAAAATCATATAACAAAGAATCCTGTCCGCTGATATACGTGTAAAACTTCAATGAATCCTGACGAATGTAGCCTTCAAATTGATCGATCGGATCACTTCCGGTGCAGTAACCCGGAGGATATTGATTCGGGTCCGCAAACAAGGTGTAGTTTGTTACACCATGACGAAAAGCTTTCTTGTACGTGTAGCTTCCGAAGGTTTGCTCACCGTTGAGATAAACCGTATAATAATGCTTCGGGAGACAAGGGTACTGTGTGTCGTCCGGTTCCTCAGAGTACCATTCGGGATTGTTCCCCAGGAAGTCAGGCACCTGACTGTGAACATCATTAAAGAAAGTAAGCAAGGCAAAAAGTAGAAGTATTCTCATAAAAGTAGTCTTTAGTTTACTTAACCCCGAAACGAGCGCTCAGCTCTATTGGTTGGAAGATCATGAAGAAATTCTTCGCTACCCTGAAAATGACCTTTTCTTTACCTTTGCCAAAAATTTTGCTCCATGAAAACACGTGTGATCGCCGGTTTATTTCTACTTCTGCTTTCCTATCCTCTTCAGGCACAGATCAGAATTCACCGGGATACCACGGAGGATCTAACCTTCACCGGGACACGTGTCAACCAGTATTCGCAGGAATATGATACCACAGGTAAAATCACGTTCGGTGGATACATTGATGCCTACTATGCCGGATACACAGATACACTCGGGCCAGGCGGATACGCCAAGTTCCCTACAGTTGCTCCCCGTAACAATCAGTTCGGGATCAACATTGTGCAATTCGGAGCACGCTATCAATCAAACCGGTTCCGGGGACAGGCAACGCTCTTTTTCGGGGATACACCGGATGCAGCCTGGTCACCTCGCTTCAATTTCATTCAGGAAGCCAACCTCGGATTCCGTATCGCCGGAAAATTCTGGTTGGACGCCGGTTTTTTCAGAACCCATATTGGCCTTGAATCCATTCAACCAAGGGAAAATATTACGATGAGTATCGCCACAACGACCTACTTCGAACCCTACTATATGAGCGGCGCCAAACTAACCTGGGAACACTCCCCGAAATGGACCTTTCAGATCAACGCTTTCAACGGGTTCAATAATTTTCTGGAAAACAACAGCAATAAAGCACTGGGGGCTTCCGTGGTATGGACACCCAACGAACACTGGAGTACCACACTTAGTACAATCGTCTGCGACGAATCGCCGGACGGTTACCCGCAAGATAAAACGCGAAGCTACACCAACCTTATTTCCGTGTTTAAATCATATCGTTGGACGGTCGGACTGGAAGCCAATTATGGTGTTCAAACCAATTCACAACTCAAGGACTCAACAGGGACGGCAATGTTGTTCAGCTTCATCGGGGCCTTCAAGTACCGGATTACCCCGAAATGGGCACCCTACGTCCGTGGAGAATTTTTCTCTGATCCCGATGAGATCCTGACCGGACCAGTAATCAACGAAAATCACGAATTGACGGGACTGGACATCGTAGGAGCGACTGTAGGCTTCGAATACAAGCCTATCCCAAACAGCTATTTCCGCATCGAAGGACGGGGAATTCACGCCGGAAACAACGAGCGGATCTTTTACTACAACAATCGCTCAACGAACATCCGTTACGAGGTCATTGCCGGAATCGGTGTTTGGTTCTGATCAATCCTCGATTAATACAGGCTTTCCGGAGTTTACGTGGTACTGTCGCTCTATGCGTTTTGTAGCATCCGGCTCCCGGATCGTCGAGGCATATACAAATGAAGCTGTTACCTTGTCCTTCTCCAGATGCAACACAAGATAGCCGTGATCCGTACTGTTCACATACTTCAGGTGCTCATTGTTGGCCAGATAGCGTTCGTGCTGTCGCTGTAGTTTCTCCGGAATCTTCGTGTATTCGTCAACATTCGCCGATGTAATACTGGTCACTACAAATTCCACGGCTACATTGTCCTCAGTAATAGCCGTACCCTCCAAATCCGTTTCAAATGCAAACGATTCGTGGTAGTCACCCGTTACGAAAACAACATTCCGAATAGCCTGATCAAGGAGGTATTTCACCAATTTTTCGCGCTCATACGGATAGCCATCCCAACCATCCATGTACTTTTCCTTTTTCTTTGCCTCGGGCAGATACATTGGCCCGAACGGCACCTGATTCCCAACGATCTTCCAGGTCTGCTCCGAATTCAGATTATCAATAAGCCAATCGTATTCTTTCTTTCCCAAAATGGTCCGTGTGGAATCGTAGTAGCTCGGATCATCCGTGTTGTCCACCTGCACCGTTCTCCCGGAAAGACGGGTGTCTAACATGATCAGATTCGCCAGTGTTCCGATCGGAAAGGATCTGTAAAGTGGTTCATCGTTCTTTTTACGCACCGGAAGCCATTCGTAATAAACTTTGCGCGCCGCATTTTTACGAACATTCCAGTCTCCTTCGCTCTCTTCCTGGTGATTTTGAGCACCATCATCATACGTATTGTTCGCTATCTCATGATCATCCCAGGTGGTTACGAACGCCTTTTTACGATGCACCTCCCGCAAATCGGGATCAAGCCGGTAGAGCGAATAGCGGGTGCGGTAATCATCAAGTGAAACAATCTCATAATCCGGCACATTCAGGCGACCGATGCTGGTATCCCCGTAAATACCCACGCCGTATTCGTAGATATAATCGCCGAGATGCACCACCAGATCAACATCCTCGTCTTCAGCAATGAAACGGTAGTTATTGAAGTAACCCCATTCATAATTGCTACACGAAGCAAAGGCAATGGAAAAAGATTCGTCACCTGCAGGAAGCGTGCGCATTTCTCCCGTCAACGAAGTCACATCACCGTATTGAAAACGGTAATAATAGCGGGTATTCGCCTGCAACCCTCCAACGTCAACTTTTACCGTGAAATCCTCCATGGCAGATGTTCGGTACTCTCCATTGGCAACGGCAATCGCAAACGAAGGTGATTTGGACACTTCCCACTTCACCAGAGCATCTCCGACTGATCGATCCAGTGTAATACGCGTCCAGATGACTACACGATCCTGTGTCGGGTCTCCACTCGCCACACCATGATAGAACGGTGCTAGTTTGGGATCAAGATGATTCGCCAGATCAGGATGAATATTCAACGAAGTTTGCCCGAAGGACATCGCGGAAATGATGAATGAAAAAAGCAGGAGGTAGCGCGACATGTTTTTGTTTCTAAATTAGTTGATCTCACCTAACTTCAATTTAGTATTGGGTTAAGGCAATGCTAAATTTTGATTCAATTTAGTGAATCCCTGTTCTTTATAATCAGCGAAGTGTTAAATAATACACACCAATTGCCTCTCCACCGGCTTTTGCGTAAATTTGTGTTGCCTTTTCAACAAGCCCATTCAGGCTTAATCCGCTACTTCGTGAAAAAAAATCTTCTACACTCGTTTGTTCTTATTGCCGCCATTGTAGTCTCTCTGCAGGGATGGGCACAAAATCTTGTACCCAATGGTGATTTCGAAACCTACTCTTCCCTTCCAAATTCATCAGGCGACTGGAGCTTTTGTACCGGCTGGAACAATGTCAATCTGAGCATGTCGGCCTGGCCGTATGCAACGCCGGACTATTTCCACACATCCGGCACAGGCGGCGGGAAATCACCGAACACGGCTTTCGGAGATGTGCTTCCACAAAGCGGCAACGCATTTATCGGACTCTACTCCAGACACTCCAGCCAATTGAATTCAAGGGATTACATGTCGACGCAACTGACCTCACCTCTCGTAGTTGGTCAGACCTATACAATCTCCTTCTGGATGACAAGTGGCTATGACAATTACTATTACGGATCGAGTTGCAGTCACATGGGAATTCAACTTTCGATGACACCACTATCCCAGGCAAACCACGAAAATACCGGCGGTATTCCTCAGGCCGAGGTTACCACTGCTCCATGGATCCCGAGCTGGACCTTTTATAGCTTTAGCTATGTAGCAACCAGTGCATATCAATATGTGACGATCGGGAATTTCTACAACGATGCAAGCACAACGACAACCTTGCACGACCCAACAGCGAATTATCCGTCAGGCGCCTATTATTTCATCGATAACGTGGTCATTGAGACCACTACCCCGCTTCCTGTTGAGCTGATCGGTTTTGACGCTAAAAATGAAGGTGCTGAAGTCCTCGCTACCTGGCAAACAAATGTGGAGATCAATAACGATTATTTCATCGTGGAACGGTCAACTGACATGGAGAACTGGACAGAGATCGGATGGGTAGATGGTGCTGGCACCACTTCCGAGCAACAATCCTATTCCCTCTATGACCGGAATCCTGTTGGAGGTGTTTCATATTACCGCCTGAGTCAGACCGATTTTGACGGAACGGTTACGCACTCGGACATCCGGTCAGTCACCCGCGTCAACGAGGATGAATTGCATATCTATCCGGTTCCAGCCAAAGAAATACTGGTTATCGAGGGAGCTCCGACAGAATTGGAATCACTCTCCATCTACAACGCTTACGGAGAAAAGGTCATGAGCCAGGTAAGTTATTTGCCGTCCACAGGAGACAATTCAGTGGTACTGGATATTTCTCAACTTCCTGCCGGAATGTACCTTGTACATACATACCGGGGCTCGCAGCGTATTACCAAACTGTAAGATTCCCTTCTCAAACAAGCCGAAAGCGACGCAGAATATTCCCTATTTTTGCGGAACATTCATCATTTTCAGACATGAAGAATTTTCTTGCAATCATTGCACTACTGGCTTCATTCACCAGCCCTGGACAGGCTTCGGAGGTGCG
The DNA here is from genome assembly GCA_050300995.1 of Crocinitomicaceae bacterium. Lineage (GTDB taxonomy): Bacteria > Bacteroidota > Bacteroidia > Flavobacteriales_D > Crocinitomicaceae > UBA4466. The sequence continues at coordinate 14,029 of JBNKYR010000048.1, forward strand.
CCTGGCAATTGAAGAAGGAAACACTGCCCGGTGTTTCAACGCTATTCGTGAAATATACGCCTCATTCGGTGTGGAATTCAATGATGCCCTGACCCTCGTAGAGCAACCCTCCCTCGAAATGCTATCATATTACAGCCCTGACAGTGAAACCATCACACTCTCTAAATTTCTGGGCAAAGGCGGAGGTCGCGCATACTGGCAAAACTGGTCGCACCTGATGTCTAACGATACGTGGAACATCGACCAGGTGTTCCGGAATGAACGTGAAATGGACTTGCTGGGGAATTACGCCATCATGGGGATTCTCGCTCATGAATTTGGTCACTATGTAGCGGAACACTACGGTATGAATTCCGATTTCTGTCACGATGAACTCAAAGCCGACGAACTCGCGATTCACGTTCTGAATGAACTCGCCCGCGGAGACAAGCAACTCAAAAAATGGCGTCAGCGTTATTACGAAGTTGTCACCATCAGCCTGCACGATAGCTCTCCGGAAGGAATCCGCATTGAATTCGGGGATCACCCGGTTGAATCCCTTCAGGACCTCGAAAACTTTTGCACTGATTTTGACATGCCGGATGGTCCTGCCTACGTTTCGTTCCAGATTCTGCGACAGCGAAAATTGCTTGAATTCAAGGATCTCTACGAGCATGCTGCCCTGAAAGAAATACTACAGACTTACGATCGTAAACGAAAAGAAAACATCCGAAAAAGTGACCTGTCCGTAAAGATCACAGAGTTGACGGAGATTCAAAAAAACATTACCGAAACGGATATCGTAAATCGAATGATCGGAGTTTCAAAAAGCGGTGCTATTTACCGTCGTTCTTATGAAACTGCCGACAATGGTGCCATCATGGTTCGCGCCAATTCGATTAAAACCGGGTATCCATTTTTTGAGGACACGCTTTCCCGGATTACCGGCACGAACATCTACGGGCCCCGTGATATCATCGCCTGTGAATTTGTAGATGTGAACCACGTTTACCTCCTGATGCAGAAGAAGAAAGCAGGTTCGGCTCCCGGAATTCAACAAGACATCCCCGTGACCCTGATCCGCTGCGTACGTGAACGTGAAGGTTACGACATTCAGAAAATCGCATTCCCGAAAGAACTCCTCCTGTTGAAAGGAGCGATTGCCGGTGTATCCAAAGACGAAGTACTTGTATCGATCATCGAACTCAATCACACCGACCGGATCTTTGAATGGGAACTCTGGAGTATTCGTCCCGAAGAAGAGAAAATGGTTGAAATTCAACACCTGCCGATCGACAAAACCAAATTCGGAGTAACCGACGGCTCCTGGGACACCATGTTCGATCGCTTTCAAACAGCACCATTCATCAAACAGAGTACTCACGGACTGCTGTTTCCGAGCCACGATATGCTGAAGATTGCCTCGAACGGTTCCATCTCTACCCTGGCCGGAAATCGTGCCGGATGGCAAACCGAACAATTCGGCAATACGTTCTGGAATCCGCTCATCCTGGGAGAAGACAGAAACGGATTCGTCTACGTGTTATCCATGCAAAGTGAAGTTTCGGAAGGTGCATTTAAGATCTCGCACCGTTTGTTGCAATTGGAGATTCTCGAAAAATAGACTTCCGGTTACATCCCTCTGCCTGCCCGGACCAAAAACTTACTCGAGTGCAGCCGCTCCAACCCATGGACGTTCGTCTGCAAAGAGCAATTTATGAACATCAAACACCCAGGTTTCCGGAGCCTCTTCACCCAGAATGACACATCCGACCTCCTTATAGACCGCCCTGATCAGAAAATGATCCACGGATGAAAGAATCCGATCTGCTTCGGAAAGTTTATTCGATGAAACTGCCGTAACGAAGTTTCCGAAGATTTCAAGATCCGTTTTGTCTAAGCTGTAGAATGCACCGAATCTTTCCAGCGTCTGTTCCGTTAACTGGTTTTTACGCGCCATCAAACCTACCATTGAAGCGACATTCCCGCCATGAACTGTCGTATTTAAATCCGAAGCCAATGCCTCGCGCACATATTCTTCTTCGGCACCGACCGAAGCCGCATAATACCACAAATAGAAAGGCCTGTTTTCCCTTCCTGTTCGTTCCAGCACTCCGCGCGCCGATACCAGATCTCCTGAATTCAAATAGTAGAAGAATATATCAGAATTCCGATCGACATAGTTTGGATTTCCATGCTCGAGATTATAGGCATAATCGATGCGTGGATTTGATTCAAAACGACCCAATACCAAACTATTGAAGTTTACACCCTGGCGACGTTCGATTCGAAACAACATTTCTCCGATCATTTTACCAACCGGTTTCGAAAGTTCTTCAGCTCTGCGGTACGCCCGCAGGGCCTCATCCCATTTATCATCGGAAGCCCGCAGATAACCATAGGCCTGAGCCAACCATGGATCATTCGGGTATTTTTTATGAGCCTCTACGAATGCAGAGTCCTGTTCCGGACCATCCTCCAAAATTCGCAAGCTCAGGTAAAGATATTCTGACTTTCCTGTCTTCCTGTACTTTTCCTCAAAAGTGTTCCTGAGTCCATTTTTCTCATCACCGGAGGAAAGGTCCATCAGGATTCTCCATGCAGCCACATCATCCTGGAATTTATTCAAGCGAAAATGAAGTAATTCCCTTGCTTCCGGAATGGTCGACGCCATCGAAAGCCAACCTCCGGCATGTATACCCTCCGGTGAATCCCACTGTAAATGATTTCGGATCATTCGCTTCACATTTTCTTCCTGCCCCTCCATCACCGGATAATTTACAGGTTCCCAGGCGTCCAATGCAGAGATTACGGTCTTTGTTGCCATTTTACCGCTCACATTCAGGTATTCCGGCGATTCCTCAAAGATGTAGTCGGCATCTGTCTCAGTCCACCTGATCGCACCAAGCGGAGTCTGCTCAGGAGCCATGGGAAAGGAGCTGTAATAAATTTTGGAATGCATCAAATAGGAACCATACGCAATGTTGTACACATAATCACCAACTTCGTTCTCTGCTTCACCGGTAAACGCCTCGATTTTTTCACCGTTCACAAAACGAGAACTGATGTCGGCATCTCCGCTGAATTCAATCACCTGTTCTCCGAAGGCATCTACAATATGCGATTCTCCGTTTACTGTCACCTCCACCGGCATTTCAAAACCGTTATGAATGTGCATCCTGGAGATGAGTGAAGTACTCCCAACAAACATGGCAAGCAAGATAATTGCTCCACCAGCTGTAAATTTGGCGGCTGTAGGAAACAGTCCGATACCTGCCTGAAATTTATCCCAAAAGGTGAGTTTACTCCTAAACTGGGGTTCCTCCCCAGGAATCATCGTCTCGTATTGTTCAACCAGCTTTGTTGTATGTGCCGGAACACTGACCGTCCCATTTTCCAGGAAAGCCGTTTTGATCTGTTCCTCCAACACAAGTAACTGCTCCAGAACCGCATTCCGCACACGCGCAAGGCTGTCCAGGATCAACATCAGCCATCCACCATAATTGTTCAGCCAGCTTTGCAAATTATCCCGGTCCGGATCGGCAAAACGAAATTCCTCAAACAATTCATTCGTAGATGAGATCTCCAGCTTTTTCAGCAGTTCGTTGTCCAAAGGCAATTCCTTTATTCCCGACGCAATTTTACTCATCGGCTTGTACAGGTCCCGGCACGCCTCCAATAACTCAATAAACTCAGAATCGCTCACCTTCCCATCTGCCGTTACAACGTACAAAGTATGCTGAAGCCGGTTATTGTCTTCATTCAATATCTTACGGGAATGTTCTGCAAAATGCAAGAGTTCCACCAATGAGAACTGGTATTCCGCAGCAGCAGGATTAATCGATCGGGCTGCAGCATAAGGTACCACCCTGCACAAACGATCCCGTTCCATCACCTTTGCACGTGCCTCTCGTTCTTCCCTGTACAGATTTTCAAGAATTCCGGGAATTTTCCAGTTTTTCCTGATAATATTTTACCATTGAAATGAAGGATTTCTGCCATAAGCTGAAAAAAAGGTATCCGGGATTGACCATGAGTGGCTAAAACAGGCAAAAACTGGCATAATCCCGGTAATTATATCCGCAGGAGTTTTAGCTCTGCACAGATAGTCAATATTATTTATGGGAAAAGGATTTTTAAGATGCCTGTTA
>JBNKYR010000049.1:0-18030 GCA_050300995.1 Crocinitomicaceae bacterium
CAATCTTCTGGAGCAAGAAATCGCACGATCCACTACCAACGACGATAGCCACTATGAAGAACTGAATTATGTTTTGTCGTATCTGATAGCTGCAGATGCGATAACCAAAGGAATTACCACTTGAAACCTGGAATGAAACCCACCAATGATGAACAGGAGATCTGCCTCACTTGTGGAATTTGCTGTGATCAGACACTATTTGACATTGTAATTATTCAGGATGGAGATCATCTTCCGGAAAAGTTGCAGGAACGACGGCTAATGCATGAAGGAAAAGCATACTTCTCGCTTCCTTGCCCATATTTTGTGGGGCATTGTAGCATCTATGATCACCAAAAACCCAAACGCTGCTCCGAATACCGTTGCTGGTTGCTAAAGCGACGTGAAAACGATGAGATCTCTCAGCAGGAAGCACTTAAGATCATTGAAGATGTTCGTGATCTTCGGGCAGGAATTATTCGCGATTATGCTGCCATTACAGGCAACAAGAAATCATTTCGGGAAATTTATCGTGATCTCGCACGATCAGAAGAGGAAGTCAAGGCAATGCCAATTGAACTGAAAACCGTACATTATAGGTGCAATATTTTGCAGGTACAGCTCTCCCGGTGGTTTAAGGCCCCCGAAGAATTTGAAACGTACTTTCAAAGCATGGATTAAACTATGATTCGCTATAAACGGAATCAAGAGAATATTTCAAGTAAGATCCAGGATGAGATCATCATGGTGAATGTGGAACAGGGCAATTATTTTGCTTTGAATTCCGTGGGGTCCAGGATCTGGGAACTGATTGAATCACCTCAAAGCATTGATGCGATCTGCTCTCAATTGACGGAAGAATATGATATCACACCAGAGGTATGTCACGACGAAGTGGAAACATTCATCCGGCGTTGTCTAGAACTCAAGGTGGTGGATGAAGTATAAGATATGCCTGAAACGGCTCAGATAGAAACGTTTGACCAACTATTGGGAGTTCTACGCCAGGAACCCCAGGACAATTTTCGTCCGGATCCCACCCATTTTCTCGGATTAATTCAGGACCACCGCTTGATTTCACGGGTAGCAGTCAATGCCGGATCAATCAACGATGAAGCACTGAAAGAAGCGATTACCGCCGGCAACCTGGCCAACAAAGTTTATCAGTTAAAGCTTGTTAGTGTACTCCACGAGATCAACACCTTTCTTTCATCCATCCCGTTCATGGTGCTTAAAGGCCCTGTTCTCAGCCAATTGCTGTACGACGACCCGGCTGAACGCACCTCCCGTGATCTTGACATCCTGATCGAAAAAGAAAATTTCGACAGCGCGCTGAGCCTTTTTGAGAAACAGGGCTATCAATTGCTCACGAAATTCAACTCGGAAAAACAACGTGAGGCTGTTTTAAAGCACTTTCACCATGTGGAATTGTTGCATCCCTCAGGCGACGTACTTGTGGAGCTCCACTGGAACCTGACAACACTCAAAACCATTCGGGTCAACATATCCGAATTGATGCAAAAAACCGCGGCAGTGACCATCGGAGACACAAAATACCGGACACTGGATACCTTCGATCTCATCGGTTATCTGTCAATCCACGGAGCTTTCCATGCATTCTTCCGGCTTCAATGGCTGACCGATATCCGGGATTTGCGCAAACGATTAAACAAGGGAGAAGAAAGCGCATTATTGGACTACCTCGATCGCGAGGGGCTCGGAGATTTTTACCTCGTGGCACTCCTGATCATGGAAGAACTTTTCCATATCAAAGTCAACCCGGAATGGAAACACCGTGCTCTGAATTCTCCAACCGTGAAAGCATTTGTAAAACTTTCACTCGAACAGGTACGAAAAAATGACACCTTCCTTTACGGCCCGGAAACGTATGGCGGACTCGAAAAAACCCTGAAAAACCACCGCATTCAGTACCATGCCGGAGGCTTCAAAGGTTTGATAAAAAGCCTAGTATCGCGCAATGTCCGCCCGGAAAACTGGGAGTTTTATGTCTTCCCTGATAAAATGTTCGGATTAAATCACCTCTTCTCACGCGTCATCTGGTTCTTCCGCAGACTTCGCAAAAAGAACAGGTAAATCACAATATTTGTTAGATCAGGCAATAAAGCGACCCGGACAGTGGTTCTTAATACTTCGGACAAAGTAAAAACCTTAAATTAGCGCCAGTAATTATGATGCACATGCGCTTCCTGCTGACAGTTTTCGTATTCTCTCTTCCTTTCTGCCAAATGGCCCAGCGAAATGTAAGTGATTCGATCATCGGCACACCATGGATCAGTGTTCAATACGGGCTCAACGGAACAGCCGGAGACATGGCTGACCGGCACGGGATCTTCAATCACATCGGAATGTTTGTGGGATACAAAACCAAAAAGAACTGGATTTTTGGTGTGGACGGAGCCTACATGTTCGGAAACAAGGTCCGGGAAACCGGTTTATTTGATCACCTTAAGGATTCCAAGGGAAACATTACCGACCAGAACGGTGACATCGGGATTGTACCGGTACTCAGCAGAGGGTATTATGTGGACGCTAACGTCGGTAAGATCTTTCCTGTACTCAGCCCCAACAAGAACTCAGGATTGTATGTTAACTTCGGAGTGGGTTTCGTTTCGCATAAATACCGAATTGAAACGCAGGATCAGGTCATACCACAACTGGAACTCGACTACCGCAAAGGATACGATCGTCTGACCACCGGCCTGAATACCCAACAGTTACTCGGATATGCTTTTATGGCCAATCAGGGGATTGTGAATTTTTACGGTGGCTTCTATATCCAGGAAGGGTATACCTATAACCGGCGAACGATCTTTTTTGACAAGCCGGATGAGCCGGTTCCATCAGACATGCGCCTGGACATTCAATACGGGTTTAAGGTCGCCTGGCTGATTCCGATCTATCGACGGGTACCGAAAGAGTATTACTACAATTAATGCGATTTCTCTACACCATAGGAATTTATTGCTATGGAGGCCTGATTCGTATCGTGTCCCTGTTCAATACCAAGGCAAAAGACTGGGTGAACGGGCGCCGCGGCTGGAAACAACAATTGCCAGAATTACGGGGGCAGGAAGTGATTTGGTTTCATTGCGCCTCACTTGGTGAATTCGACCAGGGACTACCACTGATGCACCGCATTAAAACCGAACGACCGGATATTTTTCTGTTAGTGACCTTCTTTTCTCCTTCAGGAATGCACTTCCATCATAAAAGAAATCACCCGGCAGATCACGTGATGTACATGCCGCTGGATACTCCCGGAAATGCACACCGTTTTATTGAACACTTCCAACCTTCCCTGGCCTTCTTCGTGAAATACGAATTCTGGTCTAACCATATTCTGGAAGCCAGAAAAAAGGGAACCCGCTTATTCAACGTAAGCGGCCTCTTTCGTGAAGATCATCGCTTTTTTCGCTGGTACGGCAGTTTCTTTCGGACCACATTGAAGCAATTCGAATGGTTCTTTGTGCAAAATGAAAATTCTGCGGCGCTCCTGCGTGGAATCGGTATCGAACAGGTTTCTGTCAGTGGAGACAGTCGTTTCGACCGCGTAATTGAGAACCGGAAACAGGTGACCGAAAATCCGATTATCAGGGATTTTGCCGATGGCAATCCACTTTTGATTGCAGGAAGCACCTGGCCGGAAGATGAACAGATGCTGGCGGCCTGGATCAATGCACACGACCGGAAAATCCTGATTGCTCCGCACGCCATCGATGAAAATCATCTCCGGCAAATCATGTCCCTATTCCCTGAAGCGGTGCGCTACACAGCATCTGATGGAGAAGATCTGTCCGGAAAAAAGATCCTAATACTGGATACCATCGGGCAGCTGGCCAACGCTTATTCGTATGGTTCTATCGCCTATGTAGGGGGCGGATTCTCAGGTAGTTTGCACAACATTCTGGAGCCAGCCGTGTTCGGTTTACCTGTAATCTTCGGACCGAAACACCGGCGTTTTCCGGAAGCCCAACAATTCATTGAACGGGGGATTGGCTGGTCGGTAGGCACCGCCGATCAGTTCACTAAAGCAATGACGGAAATCGAAAAATCGCGTGAAAGCATTAGCCGAAAAACCGTTCAATTTGTGGAGGAAAATCAGGGGGCTGCTGACCGTATCTGGCAACACATTAATTCCAATTGAGCACCTGGAAACTATTTCCCTGTTCTGACCTGAAATAACGCAATTGAATCGTCCGGATCAGCCGCTCGATGTGCTTCCATTTGCTACTTCTGTTCGGCGAAAGTGCCACAATCTCACGCGCCGGAGCTTCACCTCTTTCCGACACAATCCGCTTCAATGCCTCACTGGCAGAAACCGTATAATGTTCCGGGATCAATGTATAACCACCGTGCAATTCCACCATTCGCTGCAACAATTCGATGTTTCCGCCTTCATAATCCCAGGCATCCGTACCGCTTTCCTTCAACTCACAGAAATTGATCATTTGGGTGCGCAAACAATTGCCGGATGTCAACAACCATGGATGGATCGTCTTCAGTTCGCTGGCCTTCACGATTGGCTGCGTACCTTCCGGGTAATACAGACGGATTTCTTCCTGATACAGGGGTACCGTTCTCAAACGGGCATCGTTGACCGGACCTGCCATTATTCCGGCATCGATCTTTTTCTGATCCAATGCTTTCAGGATCTCTTCGGATTTGAGTTCTTCGATTGTCACATGCACATTGCTCAACTCTTCCTGCCAAAGCGAATACAGATCCGGGAGCATGTAACACGCCACCGTTGGGATGATCCCCAGCCTGATCTCCTCTTTAAAAATTCCCTTCGACTTGTTGTAAAGATCAGTGATCCGACTGTATTCATTCAGGGTATCCCGGATGATCGGAATAAGAGCCTTACCGAATTCGGTGAGCTCAAGCGGATTTCTGGAACGATCAAAAATAAGAGACTCTAACGTCTCCTCGGCTTTCTTGATCTGCATCGATAACGTTGGTTGCGTGACAAAACAAAGCTCACTGGCACGTTGAAAATGCTTCTCTTCACTGAGTACAAGAATGTAATGCATTTGCTGGACAGAAATCATATCGACGCAATTGATAGAATTGATTGTAATATAAAAATATTCAATGACACAGCGCCTGTGTCTGTGGTAGTTTTGTAATAAACATTAACCGCAAGGAACATGGACAAAAAAACATATACCGAAGCACTAAACACGCTTCTATCAAGTTACCAGATTCATTATCAAAACCTTCGATCCCTTCACTGGAACATCAAAGGACAAAATTTTTTTGAACTGCATCTCAAATACGAGGAACTGTACACACGTGCTCAAATGATTATCGATGAACTGGCTGAACGACTCCTGTCCATCGGTGAAACGCCATTGCACCGCTTTGACCAGTACCTTGCCTCAAGTGAAATCAAAGAAAATCCGCTGATTACCGATGGAAAGCCAGGGATGCAATATATCCACGATGCACAGGAAGTTTTGCTGAAGCAGGAACGCCGTCTGCTGGAAATGTCCGGTGATACGAACGATGAGGGAACCAGCGCACTGATGAGTGACCTCATCCGTGAAAAGGAAAAAACGAACTGGATGTTCGCTGCGTGGCTGGAACACTAGCCGTAAATTATTAACTTTGAAAGGAATCAAATAAACAACATAAAAAACAACTATCATGTCTGTATTAGTAGGAAAAAAAGCACCTTCTTTCAGCGCTCCGGCTGTAGTCAATGGTGGAGAAATCGTCGCTGATTTCTCTTTGGATCAATACCTCGGAAAAAACCACGTGGTTTTCTTCTTCTATCCAAAAGATTTCACATTCGTGTGCCCTTCGGAATTGCACGCTTTCCAGGCGAAACTGGGTGAATTCGAAGCGCGCGGAGTAAAAGTTGTGGCTTGCTCAACCGATACTGAAGAATCACACTGGGGATGGCTCCAGGTACCAAAAGATAAAGGTGGAATTCAGGGAATCACTTACCCGATCGTTGCCGATACTACAAAAACCATTACCGAAGCTTATGGTGTAATGGCCGGAGAGTACGATTACGATGAAGAAGGAAACATGATCGCTACAGGTCCGATGATCGCTTACCGTGGTCTGTTCCTCATTGACAAAAACGGTGTGGTTATGCACCAGTTGGTGAACAACCTTCCGCTTGGTCGAAACGTTGACGAAGCACTCCGTATGGTTGACGCACTTCAGTTCTTTGAAGAAAACGGTGAAGTATGCCCTGCCAACTGGCACAAGGGTGAAGATGGTATGAAAGCTACTTTTGATGGTGTGGCTGAGTATCTTGCTTCACACTGATCCGAATAAGATAACAATGAAAAGGCCGTTCCATTTGGGACGGCTTTTTTTATCGGGTCAAAAGAATCCAGAGATAATACGCCGCAAAACCGGTCAGAAAGAGTACCCCGGACCAACTAAGCCAACGCAACCATGGTTTCGGCTGGTATTCTCCCGGAACATATTTCCCGGTGACCAGACGGAAGTTCACCACGGCAATGACCGGAGCAATCAGAAAACTGATGGTAGTGGCCAGATCAACCAGTTTGATCAATTGTTTGGCAAAGAAGAAAACAATCAAAAATGAGCCGGCTGCAACAAGGATCAGCGACCATGAATAGATCCGGTTCGACTTATTGTCATCTTCTTCACCCGGCTGTGTTTGCATAAACAACAACTCCGATGTACGCTCAAGAGCCCTGGCATACCCATCGAATACGGCAATGCAGGTTCCGAACATGATCGAAAAGGCCGCAGCAGCAATAATGATGTAACTCCAGTCTCCGATGAATCCGGTGAACATACTCACCACTGCATTGGCAAAATCACCGGCTTTATCCGGCAGTTCAGCCCCCGAATCATAAAGCATGAAGGCTCCCAGGGTCACAAAACACAAGGCCAATACCGCAGAGATCAGGTATCCCAGGTTGAAATCCAACAAGGTTTCCTTCAGCGTTGGTTTGTAACCGGTCTGGCGAATACGTGCGACTGTCCAGAGGCTATTCCATGCACTCAAATCCACGGCGGTTGGCATCCACCCCATCAATGCCACAATAAACAAAATGCTCCCCTCGCTCCACAGGTCAGGTGCAATGAATTCCTCCCGCGGCGGATTTGCTCCTTTGAACAAGGCCAGTACAAAAGCCAATACGGTCGATAGCAACAATACCGCTCCGATCACTTTGATCATCGAATCAAGCACCTTGTACTTTCCTCCCAGCAGAATTAACGCACACCCCCCGAACAACATTCCGGTGGGCCACATTCCCAGACCAGAAATTCCAAACAAATTCTGCAAAAAACCGGATGTGACAGCACCCACCGCAGCAGACACAAAGAACATGCTTCCCACAGTGATCAAAAAATACAGCCATAGCATCCATTTCCCCAGTCGCCGGTAACCATCAATCAAGCTTTCACCCGTAGCATTTGCATAACGGCTTCCGAACTCAAAGAAGGGGTACTTGAACAAGTTTGCTGCGATAATGAAGGGAACCAACGCAAATCCGAAATCTGCACCGGCACGTGTACTCTGTACCAAATGCGAAACTCCAATCGCCGTGCTTGCAAACAGAATTCCCGGCCCGAGGGTTTTGAGAAAACGAGAAATGCGCTGCTGATCCATCTCAGAAAAGAAGTAATACTGACATGTAAATAACTGCACCAACACACATCAGCGCCACTGTATACGGCAAGATCGATTTGGCCTTTAAACCTGTAATTCCCAATAGCGGAAGCGCCCAGAACGGTTGCAGCATATTGGTCAACTGATCACCGTAAGCAAGCGCCATGATGGCCTTGGGTGTACTAACCCCAAGCTCGAGTGCAGCTTTCAAAATGATAGGTCCCTGAACACCCCATTGACCTCCCCCGCTTGGCACAAACACGTTGACAATCCCAGCGCTGAAAAAAGTATATATCGGAAAGGTGGTCTTGTTCGAAATGTCTACAAAGAAATCCGAAAAAACCTGGACAAGTCCCGAGCTATTCATAATTCCCATGATCCCGAAATACAGCGGAAATTGGATCAGAATTCCGGAAGCTCCACCGATGGCCTCATCTACTGCCTGCAAGAAAGAATGAATTCCACGATGAAGGGTCAGGCACATTCCGAGCAAAAGCAGGTTGATAAAATTTGGTGTAATGAAACCCAGACCGGATTTCCCGTAACCGACCACAGCCAGATAAATGGCATAAGAAACAACCACCATTCCGATCAAGAATGAAAAGATCAACGAACGATCCAGACGCTCAGCTCCGGTAATTTTTTCCTCCTCAACAACTTTTTCCTTTCGGATCTCAGGAAGAGCATTGGCTTTAGAAGCCCGCTTCCCCAGCAAATACATAAACAGTGGAAGAAGCAGGATCACTGATAATGAAGCAACCAGGTTCATCGACCCGAAAATTGTTTCGGAAGGCAACACCGGATCAGGCAATTGCGCCAATTGATCTTGCGGCAAAATCCCGGACATCAGCGAAGTAATATGCCCTTCTTCAGCAACTTTCAGTGGAGCAGATCCGGAAATTCCTCCATGCCACACCATCAATCCGCTGTAACCCGCTGCACCGATCAACGGATAATTCAATTGCAAGTGATTTCGGGTCGCATGTTCTCCAACCTTACGGGCAAGTATCGCTCCGAAAATCAGCCCAAGTCCCCAGTTGAACAATGAAACACAAACCGTCAGGAACGTCACGATACCGGCGGCTGTAGCCGTTGAAGTACAAAAACGTGTGACGTATCCGATAAAGGCATCCACCGGTTTCGTAAGTGCTAACACGTGTCCGAGAACTAGCATCAGCATCATCTGAACGGCAAATACAAGCAACGGAGCATTCCACAAACCCTGTTCCCAGAATCCAAGTAACTCTGCAGCCCGGTCTATTCCGTGCGCATCCGAATCAGTCAGAAAAACAGCCAGCAAAAAAGTAACGATGGTCAGCAACACCGCAATTGTGAAGGGTGTCGGGAGCAAGGTCTTGAAGAGTTTTTCTATGGCCGTAAAGATCCGCATGGTGGTTGTCGTCTTCACGAAAATAGAAATAATATTCATTGTACTTATTCGTACATTCGTGGCATGCAAGCCGATGAAAACTACATGACACGCTGTTTGCAACTCGCCCGTCTGGGTGAACGGCATGTGGCACCCAATCCCATGGTTGGGGCTGTCATTGTACACAACGACAAGATCATCGGTGAAGGATACCATGCCTTTTACGGAGGTCCGCATGCAGAAGTCAATGCCGTTTTCTCCGCAGACGACCCTTCTCTTTTCCCGGAATCGACCATTTATGTGAGCCTTGAACCGTGTTCGCATTTTGGAAAAACACCTCCCTGCTCAGATCTGTTGGTCAGCCACAAATTCAAAAGGGTCGTGATTGGTATTCAGGATCCGAATGCATCGGTCAACGGAAGCGGAATCCAGCGCTTAAAAAATGCCGGAATTGAAGTAACCGTTGGTGTACTGGAAGAAGCCTGCAGAGAATTGAACAAGCACTTCTTTACTTATCATCAAAAAAAGCGCCCCTACATTTTATTGAAATGGGCACAAACAGCCAATGGACTGCTGGATAATGCTGATCAGGAAGAGGGCATTTCATGGATTTCGCAACCCGAAACCCAATCCTTTGTACATCAATTAAGGGCCAGGCACCACGCCATTCTGGTAGGACGCAAAACAGTTGAAAAGGACAATCCACAATTAACCGTGCGTGCTGTGGCAGGGATCAATCCGGTAAGGATCGTGCTTGATAGCATGGCTCGTCTGAACGAAACCGCTGCCGTGTTTTCTCCCGATGCAGAAACCATTGTCCTCAACCTGGAAAAAGAAACAAGTGCGGACCACATCAGTTATCGCAAGCTTGATTCCATGGAAGTTACTTCGATAGTCAAAGCGCTTTACGACGCCGGAATTCAATCGGTCATGGTCGAAGGTGGAGCAGCCACCCTTCAGTCGTTTATTGACGCCGGACTGTGGGATGAAGCCTGTATTATTTACGGACAGAAAACCTTTGCTTCCGGAACGAAGGCTCCTATTCTCAATGCGGAAGCTGCCATCACCGAGCGGATTTCCGGAGACACCATCATTACTTATCTGAACCGATGATACCACTGCTGCTTTCCATTGCCAGTTCGACGCTGATCTTTGTCATTTTCAAACTTTTTCAGCGCTTCAACATTGACACTTTTCAAGCGATTGTAGTCAACTATTTCACAGCAGCCATTATTGGGTTCGGACTCTACAGTGACCAATGGCATCCGGGTGCGCTGGCGGATGTTCGCTGGGTTCCGTTTTCACTGGTCTGCTCCGGTCTCTTTATTTCACTTTTCTTCGTAATGGGAAGAAGCTCACAACTCAATGGTGTTGCCTCTACTTCGGTTGCGGTGAAGATGAGCATGGCGGTCTCCCTGTTGTTCATGGTGTACCTCTATGCAGAAAAACTCTCGGCCCTGAAGATCGGCGGAATCCTACTCGCCTTCATCGGTGTTTTCCTGGTATCCGCTCCTTCCGGCAAAAAAGCGCAACGCAACCAGGCAGCCTGGATGTTACTTGTACTTTTCCTTGGTAGCGGGATGCTGGATTTCGCCCTGAACTACGTTCAAAAGCATCAACTAGGTGTTCTCACACCGTCTTTGTTTTCGGCCATCAGCCTTGGATATGCGGGCGTTGTAGGTGCCGCTATCCTGGGAATTCAGATCGCACGCAAAAAAACGCGCATAAAGTTTAAAAACCTGCTGGCGGGAGTGATCCTTGGAATCCCCAATTACTTTTCGATCTATTTGCTATTACTTTCCTACTCTTCAACCGGCTGGCAGGATTCCACTGTGCTCGCAATTACCAATGTTTCCGTAGTACTTGCCTCGGCCATCATCGGATTCATTGTCTTCCGGGAAAATGCCGGAACGCGTAAAATAATCGGGCTGGTGGCTGCCATTTTAGCGATCGCAACTTTGTATATTGCAAGTATTGTTTAATTTTTGAGTCTATGACAATTTACCCCCTCAATAGCGGAAACTTTAAACTGGATGGTGGTGCCATGTTCGGTGTGGTTCCTAAAACCCTTTGGCAGCGTACCAATCCGGCTGACGAGAACAATATGTGCGACTGGTCAATGCGCTGCATGCTGGTGGAAGATGGCAATCGACTCATGCTGATCGACTGCGGGATCGGTGACAAGCAATCCGAGAAGTTTTTCTCTCACTATTACCTTTCGGATTCGAACAGCCTGGAGCCAAACTTGAAGAAACTGGGTTTTTCACCTGATGACATCACGGATGTGTTTCTGACCCATCTCCATTTTGATCATTGCGGTGGTGCCATTCGACGGACCAAAGACGGAACCGGATTCGAACCGGTGTTCAAGAATGCCATTTACTGGAGCACCGAACGTCACTGGGAATGGGCAACTGTGCCCAATGCACGTGAAAAAGCCTCATTTCTTTCCGAAAACATCCTTCCGATCCAGGAAAGTGGTCAATTGAAGTTCATTGAACGCAAAGACGATTTCACAAAAGATGTTTTCAATAACATTGACGTACTTTTCGTCGACGGGCATACGGATAGCATGATGATCCCGCACATCCGGTATAAGGGGCGTACACTGGTTTTTATGGCCGATCTGCTACCAAGCATCGGTCACATTCCTCTCGCCTACGTCATGGGATACGATACCAGACCTCTGATTACGCTGTCGGAAAAAGATAAATTCCTGAAAACTGCTGCGGATGAAGAGTTCGTTCTTTTCTTCGAACATGATTCGGTGAATGAGTGCTGTACGCTTCAACATACCGAGAAAGGCGTGCGTCTCAAAGAGACGTTCGGCTTCGCGGAATTGTTCTGAAATATTTGTAATTTAAGATCCCTTAATTCGGCGCTGATATGGATAAGTACCTGCTTGAAATTCTCAAAGAAGTTAATACAATCATCATTCCCGGCCTGGGCGCTCTCACCATTACCAATGCGGCCACCGGTGAAATCATGTTCATGCCATACCTGAAACACGACGACGGTAAGCTGGCTGCACACATTGCTCAGAAGGAAGGAATGGATGAGAACGAAGCACGAAACCTCATCGCCAAATATGTTCGTGAGATCACCAGTAAACTTGATCAGGGCGATTCCTATGACATGTTTCAGTTCGGAAGTTTTGTCAAGGATGGTGATGACGTGGAATTCAAGCGCTGGGAAGGTGGCGAAGGACAAGCAACTCCGGAAGCATCCGCTACCGAAGCAACTGAAACCGAAGTAGAAGAACCAAAGACCGAAGAGGCGACTCCACCTGAGCCCGAAGCTGCTCCGGAAGCTGTCGTGCCAACTCCTGAACCGGAAACTCCCAAAGCCGAAGAGGAACATCCGGAGGAAGAACCACTTCCCGAAGCAGAAGTCAAAGAAGAAGTACCCACGGAAGAACCGGCACCTGTAGAAGAGGCTCCGGAAGCACCACAGGAAGAAATAAAGGAAACTCCTCCACCCATCATTCCGATCACCGAGGCGGCTGCAACGGAAAGCAAACCTGCGACAACCGAAAAAGCACCTGTGAAGGAGATGAACATCCTTCAGAAAGAGGAAATGGCTGCAACGGAGAAAAAACTCAGCGATCTCAAAAAGGCAAAGGAAAAACCAACCGCGAAGAAAAAGCGCGGTGTCGGATTCTGGCTCCTGATGGTATTGATCGTACTGATCGTTGCAGGAGGAACTTTGATCGGTATCTTCTACGATGATGTGAAACAACATATTCCATTCCTGGCAGATACGGAAGAAACGACCGAAGAAAGCAGCGAAATTGAAAAAATGGAGGAAGCGCTTGGCCTCAACGAAGAGGAAGCAACTTCTGATGAAACAGCCACAGAAGATGAACAAGCGGAAGAAGAAACATCATCTGAGGATACCATTGAAGAATCCGAACAACCGCAGGAAACAACGCAAACTCCCGAACCGGAACATACTCCTGAGCCGGTAGCCACCATGTCTTCGGGTGACGGTGCTTTCCATCTGATTGCAGGAGCATTTTCGTCCGAAGCAAATGCAAACCGTCTTGCTGAGAAACTAAGGGCTGAGGGCTACTCTCCAAAAGTTGGCATGGGAGCTGGCATGCACCTCGTTAGTGTTAAATCATATCCAACACGCGAAGCAGCTATTGCAGGCAAATCGGAAGTAAGCAGCGTGGCACCGAAAGCATGGGTGTATGAATGGCGCTAAATCAGATCGTACACTTTGTAGGAGATTTATCTCTTGATCGTCTTCGTGCACCTTTCATGCGATCGCTGCAGGAAGGATGATAACGGATTGGTACTTTCACGTAAAAGTAAATATCCGCGCCGTACACGCGTGTTTTAAACAACCAGTTAATGAGTTTATCGGTTCCGACCGTGATCGGCCCAAGACGCAAGCTTGCTCCAAGTTGTGGATACCTGTACTCATAAAGGCTCACCGGTAAGGCAAAATCCACCCAATACGATTCGTAACGCGGTGTAACGCTCAAGCTGTTCGCGTGACGTAAGCCAAACTTTTTGTCCGAAACAGGAAAGCCCTGAACCCAGGTCGCATTAACATAGACCCGCGAAGCCCACACATTGTAATCGAACTGGGCCGAAATGTATGTCGGCAAACGAATTTTCTCCGGATGACGTACAGTACCGTCAGTGATATCCGGCTCCTGCGCCGCAAAAACATCTGTGGGATTGTCTTCATTGACCTCCTGATGCGAATACTGATACCAATCGTAATTATCAAAATTGTACCCGGCATACAAAATAGGATCAAACTTCACATTCCCGACATCCATGATCGAAAGTCCGATCTTATACAGGTATGGGATCTGGCGACAACCGTTTTTCGGAGAGTTTGGATAATAGTTACTGCAGTGCGATAACATGCGCTGATAGGTAAACCCAAAATCCATTCCCCATCCTCCTTTCGCGTTCAGACGATCCTGCAGGGCATACATTGCATCAGCATTGAGATTGAATACATCAACAATGGAATCATTGTCCACAATGAAATCAAAATTGTAGATGTTCGCACCTGCACCTGCAATGGAGAAAAATTTGGAAAAGGACAATCCACCCATGAACATGTTCCTGTCTCGTTTGAGAAAGGTATATGCATAGGTAAGCTTCAACTCCGCAAAATTCAGTGATGCCAGGCGAACATCCTTTGCCGTGTAATTGATGTCGTGCTGTTCTGTGTACTCAGGCACGCCATTTTCGATGAAGCGCGCTGCATAATCGGGCACACGACGCACAGCCGTATAACTTCGTCCACCTGTAGAAATCGCTGCGGCATGATCTCCCTGGCTCCAAACTGCACTTGGCCCAGCAACAAAATTGCGATTGTACGCATGATAACGCTTTCGGGTGTGGTCGTAGTCGAGATCATCTTCCGTAATGGTCGATGTCTGATGGATTGCCTCATTTACAACCGAAGCCAAACTATGATGTCGCAGTGAAACAAGGTCATTGTTGACATACACACCTGCTCCAACGATGTTGATGTCGAGCCAGACTTTAGTGTCAAGAATACTTGAAGGATTAATATAAAGACTGTTCGTAGGGGTGTAATTGCTATGCAATGCACCAAAGCTGTTTTGTGCCAGCAATGGCTTGCATGTACAAATCGTGCATGCCAGAAGTACTATCCCGACCGATCTTACCAAATGAATTACAGTTTCACCATTAAATCTACCAGTCGATTGGAATATCCGGCTTCGTTGTCATACCACCCAACGATTTTTACCATATTCCCGATCACACTGGTGAGACGCGCATCAAAGATGCAGCTATGAGGGTTGCCTATTATATCAACGGAAACAATCGGGTCTTCCGTATATTCGAGAATGCCTTTCAGTTCATTTTCTGCTGCATTCCGCATGGCTGCTTTGATTGCTTCTTCGCTCGGAGGGTTCTTTACCACCATCGTGAGATCGGTCATTGATCCGTCCGGAACTGGGACACGAACTCCGCATCCTCCGATATGCCCTTCGAGATCAGGGAAGATCCTTGCCAGCGCCTTTGCGGCTCCTGTGGTTGTCGGAACAATTGACTCCGCAGCTGCCCTGGCCCTTCGCAGATCGCTGTGCGGAGCATCGTGCAATCGTTGATCGGAAGTGTAGCTGTGAACGGTTGTAATAAAAGCACTCTGGATCTCACACATTTCGCGGATCACTTTCACCATTGGTGCCGCCGAGTTCGTGGTACAGGACGCATTGGAAATAATCGCGTCAGACCAGTCGATCATGTCTTCGTTCACACCGAGAACAACTGTCGGGATCAGGCTGTCCTTGGAAGGCGCGGACAATACTACCCGCTCCACTCCCGAATGCAAATGCTTGCCGGCCAGTTCGCGTGTGCGGAAAATTCCGGTAGACTCAAGCACTGCCGTCACCCCGAAATCACCCCATGGAATTTGTTCGGGCGAGCGTTCGGAAACAAAGGAGATACGTTTTCCATTTTCGAAGATCAGGGTATTCCCTTCAATGGTAAACCGGTACTTCAACCTTCCGTGCACACTATCATATTTGAAAAGGTGTGCCAGTGTTTCAACATCTGCCAGGTCATTTACCACAGCGACTTCAATATCATCCCGCTCCAACACCATACGGGTGAAGTAACGTCCAATTCGGCCAAAGCCATTTACTCCGATCTTCTTCATAGTATCGTTCGATTCTTCTATAAATGTAACGAACTCACCCAGATTTACGCGTTTCGATTTCAACAAAAAAGGGCAGCCATCACAGCTGCCCTTTCCAAATTCCCTCTATGGTGCTAGTCAACTACCTGAATGAAACCCTGTTTCACAATTTCATTCCCGGCCTCGTCTTCTGCCTGAATCGTATAGAAATACGTTCCTTCTTCTACGAAGACACCATTTTTATTTCGTCCGTCCCAATAACACTTCGCATTGGATTCCTCACATTCGAAAACCACATTCCCCCATCGGTTCACGATGTAAAGGTTAAAGCTTCCAAGTCCTTCAGCCTGTACGTACCAAAGAGAGTTCTGCGATCCTTCCGCAAGCGAAAGAATGTTCGGAGCGTTTACGTCACACAACTTGTAATTAATCGTGATCGTATCATAGTTCGAATGACAAATATTCGACATTGTCAGGTAATAAGTACCCGGCTCTGTGACCGTCAATACATTCCCCTGAGCTCCGTTACTCCATGAATAGATCGTCTGGTGCGGATTATCATCCGGTGCGTTAACCACATACATAACGCCATTACACAAGGTCGTATCTTCCAGCCATGTAGACGGGTATTCCACGAAATCGAGCTCAACATCCACGGAAACGTTACAAGCATTATCCGTGTAGGTCACGGTGTATATACCCGACTGACCAATAGTCCAGATTGCAGGGTTATCTGCAGTGGTTGAACTGAAATGGATCGCCGTATCTGCCGCAGACCATACACCTCCGCTGTAGGAGACGGTTCCTTCCACGTCAATGCCAAAGTTACATACGATGGTATCGTTCATCACGGTCGGAGGCCCGATAAATTCAATGTTCGCCACATCACTGTTACCACAAATACTGTCTGTGAAAGTCACTGTATAGATGCCAGACTGTGTAGCAACAATCGTTGGGTTAATTTCTGCTTCCGAAGCCGTGAAGACCACATTTCCGGTAGGTTCTGTCCAGAAACCTCCTGTTGTGTACACATCCGTTCCAGTAACCGTATAGGACAGATCACAGACCGAAGTATCGTTAAAGATCGTCGGCATTTGCGGGAAGGTAATATCACTGTATATCGTATCCTGGCAGGCCTGGTCGATGAAGCCCACCGTATAGATCCCCGGCGCCGAACTGGTTATATTCGGGTTGGTTGTTGTAGCGCTTGGCGCAAAGTTGATCTCCGGCCCTCCGAACCATGTACCACCATTGTATGCCTGTGTTCCTGACACCTGCATTCCGAAGTTACATGCTATCGTATCATCAAAGATCTCTGCTCTCGGAAGTACGTAGAGGTATACCGTCGTATCATAGTAACAACCGAAATCGTCAATGATTGAATAGGTATAGCCATAGTTTCCTGGTGTATCCGGCTGAACCACGATCAGGGTATCATTCTGTCCGGAAACGATTGTCGGATCCGGCAACCATTCTTCCGTAACCACATAGTTCTGGTAAGCACCGGCTCCCGGGAAGAATGACTGATCAAAGTACAATCCCCATTCGAAAATGTATCCATCGTCAATCGTCAGGTTGTCCTGTACGATGATCGTCCACTGACCGTTTACCGGACATCCGGCAAATGCTGAGAAATCCTGTTCCGGCAAATAAACACCATTCGGGTTCATGGAAGCTCCGTTGTTCCCAAAGTTCGGTGCCGGAACCGTATTCCCTAAACCATATTCAGTCGGGAAAGTTCCCCAAGTATTGAATACCGAACTGAAGCAATATTCCCATCCTTCACCGGGACCACCTCCACCGACATCATCGATTGGGTCACCAACATACGTTCCTCCACCATTGAATCCGCCAGGTATAAATCCTGGGCTGTATGAATTGAAGAGCGTTACCTGCGTTCCGTTCGGACACTGCAGCGCGACCTCAAGGTCACCAAGATAAGAGTGCTCCATGGTAATACATACCTGATTAAGGTCCTGCGAGTTCTGAATCACCGCCCCGGAAGGGAAACCGCTGATATCAATCGGTGCCTGGTATTGCTGACCGGAACCATCCGGCAAATACGTCAATCCGGCAAATGCGCCTCCAAGCTCGAAGCTACCGCTTGGGATGTCAATACCAACCGTATCTGTTGGCGTCACCCCTCCAATCAACTGCGTGTTTTGTCCTAAACAAACCGTATCATCCAACGGTCCGGTACCGGCAAATATTGGCAATTGGGAAACACGCACTTTGCAGAGCATACGCTCAATCTGAGGAAAGACGTCCTCGATCTTCACATCCACAATAAATCCGTTACGTGAAGGTGGCGTAAACCAAATAGAGTCGTTGTTCGGATAAGTACCTCCGTCAGAGATGTACCAATCGTAAGTTACGTTATCAATGTTCTGAGAGTACCCGTACCCTGTAGTCTCCTGGGAAT
>JBNKYR010000050.1:0-18002 GCA_050300995.1 Crocinitomicaceae bacterium
CCCTGCTGTTTGGTCAATAAAATGTATGGAATAAAAAAAAGCTCCATCAAGTGATGAAGCTTTTGTTGGCCCACTAGAGGAAGCAGTGCTTCCGAAGACGAGGCACCGGACGGGAAGTCCGGAAACGCCGAGGTAGGCTCGAACCCCTCTTTCGAGCCCTGCTGTTTGGTCAATAAAATGTATGGAATAAAAAAAAGCTCCATCAAGTGATGAAGCTTTTGTTGGCCCACTAGGGCTCGAACCTAGACTCTTCTGAACCAAAATCAGACGTGTTGCCAGTTACACCATGGGCCAGTTTGTGGCTTCGTCCGTGTTGCCTTCCGATAGTTATCGAAATACACCATGAACCAGTGCCAGTCACGATATCGCTACCGCGACGGGACGGCAAATGTAAAAACAAAAATCAAAATGCACCAACATTCAATTTGAAAAAAAATGCATTTGTCTTCGAAAGTGTGTTGAAAGCCTTCAAAATTTGGGATTTTTTCACTTTTCTTAAAGACTTTCATTACCAGATATTCTTAAATTCGCAGGGCATTCGGTGGCATTTTTTGCGCCGTAGCCGATCTTAAACACTGCATATGAATTACAAAAAATCGAATCTTTACCTGGGTTGGTTGGTCTTCCTTATCGCAACCATCGTGTATTTTATCACGATCGAAGACACCGTGAGTCTCTGGGATTGCGGGGAGTACATTACGGCAGCCTATAAACTTGAAGTAGGTCACCCTCCGGGCGCACCTTTGTTTATGGTGCTGGGAAGATTGTTCTCTTTCTTTGCCGACCCTGAAAATGTTGCAGTGTGGATCAACCGTCTGTCGGCCCTGTCAAGTTCACTGACCATCTTGTTCATGTTCTGGTCGCTGACAATGTTGCTGAAGAAGATCGCGTTGAAACGTGCTGTCTCTGAAAACAACCTGACTACCGGCGATAAGGCTGCCATCCTGGGAGCTGCATTCATTGGCTCATTGGCCTATGCCTTTTCGGAATCATTCTGGTTCTCCGCAGTAGAAGGGGAAGTTTATGCGATGTCATCACTCTTCACTGCCATTATTTTCTGGGCAATCCTCAAGTGGGATGAAGAAATGATGGGCATTCAGAACGGTATTATTATCAAAGGACTTTCACCGGATCGCTGGTTACTGTTGATCATGTTTATGCTTGGTTTGGCGATCGGGGTCCACTTGCTTGGAATTCTTGTTGTTCCGGCAATTACCTATATTATTTATTTCCGCTATAAAAAGCAGATTTCAATTCCGGGCTTTATCGGGATTGGTGTTCTGGGGGTATTCATTCTCGGCTTCATCCAGGAAGCGGTTATTCCGGGAACGATCTCCATGGCTTCTTCCTTTGAGGTGACTTTCGTGAATTCACTTGGAATGCCGTTCTATTCGGGAGCGATTTTCTTCTTCGGTCTGCTTATCGCGATTTGTATCGTATTGATTCGCTGGTCACGAAAAAAAGGACGACGCATTGTGTATTCTGCAGTTATGGGATTGATCCTTCTCCTGATCGGATACGGTTCCTTTGCAGTGATCGTGATCCGTTCCAATGCCAACCCTCCTTTGGATGAGAACGACCCGGAAAACCTCGTTACACTGGTGTCTTACCTGAAGCGTGAGCAGTATGGTTCCGCGCCGATCCTGTTCGGACCTTACTGGAATTCCAAAGAGAACGATCCTGGGATGTACGATGATATGTCTCCTCTGTACCTGCGTCGCTTCGTTGTTATGAAAAGCGGACAGGATGTAAAGGCATTTATTGAAGAGAAAGATGCCAATGCCTTTGCTAAAACGGTGGGCGGTAGTGAAGTGGTGGAAAAGTACTATGAATCCAATGCGGCTACGCGTCAAGGAGCGCTTGTTACCTACGATCAAACTACCTTCTTCCCTCGTATGTACTGGAATCAGGATGCAGCGAAGATCAGCGGCTATAAAAAATGGTCGGGTTACGATCCTACTGTAGATAAAGGAACCGAGAAAGGGAAGGACGGAAATCGTTTACCAACTTTTGGTGAAAACCTGACTTTCTTCATGCGTTACCAGACCAATTGGATGTACTGGCGCTATTTCATGTGGAACTTTGCCGGACGTCAGAACGATATTCAGGGGCATGGAGGATCCATGCAGGGAAACTGGCTTTCCGGGTTCAGTGCGGTAGACAATGCACGTCTTGGAAACCAGGGCGAATATGCACCATATTTTACAGCGCAGAACGCTTCTCACAACAAGTTTTATTTCCTTCCGCTGATCCTTGGAGTGATTGGATTCTTCTTCCACTTGTTCAGGTCGCCAAAGGATACCTGGGTGGTCTTCCTGGCCTTCCTGTTTACCGGTGTGGCAATTATTGTCTATCTGAACCAGAAGCCGTATGAGCCTCGGGAACGTGATTACGCATTCGCGGCCTCTTTCTATTTCTTTGCGATGTGGATTGGTATCGGGGTTTATGCCCTCTACGATGCCTTCAAGTCCTTTACGCGGAAAGAGTCCATGCGCATGGCAACGGTGGCCGGTGGAGGTCTGTTGATTGCGCTGGCATCGGATATTGGTAGTCCGGTGTCTATGCCAACAACGCTTTCCTGGTTGATCATTTGCGCAATTGGTGGCGGAGCTATTCTAGGGATGATGGGATTGCGTAAAGTACTGAAGAGCGATCTGCACGGCGCTGTGGTGGCTGTCGTATTGAGCCTGTTCGTACCAGTGATTATGGGTATGCAGGGTTGGGACGACCACGATCGTAGCAATAAAACAACGGCTCACAATGTGGCGCTCAATTACCTGAATTCCTGTCCGGAGAATGGAATTGTCTTTACCAACGGAGATAACGATACCTTCCCGCTCTGGTACATGCAGGAAGTGGAAGGCAAGCGCGTGGACGTTCGTGTGTGTAACCTGTCACTGATGCAAACGGACTGGTATACCAACCAGATGAAGATGAAAGCGTATACATCCGATCCGCTTCCGATCAAGTTTACGGAAGACCAGATCCAGATGTATTCAGGAAATACGGACCAGGTACTTTTCTTTGACCTGATCGAATTGATGTTGCGCGGTGTTCCGGAAGCAACGATCATGAAGGTGATCGAGATGCGTGCAAAGGCAAGCCCGAATGAATTGCGTGCGGCTGTTGACCAACTGAACGCTCAGGGAAGTGCATTGATTGCGGAAGCGGTTGCTACCGATCAGCGTGCTGCGGGCCGTTTGAATGAGATCAAGGCGAAGTTCGGCTTGCCACTTTCTGATAAGAATGTTGCAAAAGACGTCTACGCAAAATACCAGATGGGTACGGAAGTGCTTTCTGCGTATCAGGGTGGCTTTATTAAGATGAACGAAGCATCGATTCAGAAGCTTCAGACATTGATCTTCGATTTCGAAAAATCATGGAACTATGCGAACCTTGCGGATGCGATGGAATTTACACGTGACGATGCGAACCTTGTTACCATTGCCGGAACAACACAGGGAGATCGTCAGATCCGAATTTTCCCAAGCTCAGGGTTTGTTTATCCGGTAAATATTGAGAACGCCGTGAAATCAGGTGTGATCCTCGAATCACAGAAGAAAGATTGTGTGAAGGAAATTCGTTTCAATTTCACGGAACGCGGCCTGACACGTGAGCAGGTCATGATGCTTGATATCATTGCGAACAATGAATGGAAACGTGGTATCAGCTTCTCCTCTCCGGGAGGCTCCGATGTGTCCATTGCACTTTACCGTCGCGGTCACGTGAAGCAGAACGGAATGGTCTTCGAACTGAGCCCGCTGGGGAATCCGAATGATCGTTTCAACGATGACAAGATGTACGATAACCTGATGGAAAAATACGACTACGGTACGATGAACGATCCGAACGTATTGACCGACTATTATGCACGTCGCCATTCGGATCAGTACCGTCTACATTTCCTTACGCTGGCTGAGGAGTTCATTTCAAAAGCGTTGCGTGCGGAAGATCAGAACGCGCAGATCGACAGATTGATGAGTTCCGATCGTCCGGTGATTGGTTTGCCTGAGAAGGTATCCGAAGCAACGATCAAGGAATACAAGGAGAAGGCGAAAAAGCTGATCCACCGCTCATTGGAAGTAATGCCGGCTGAACTGGTGATTGACTACGGAGAATCAAATGCTTCAAGCGATCCGGGAGACAATTACAATATCAATGGCAAGGAGCTCCGTGCGTACAAGGATGGCGTGTTGCATGATTATGTAGGAATTCTCTATATGGCGGGCGACAAGAAGGGTGCTGAGAAACTTGGAATGACAGTAGCTGATCAGCTGGAGTCGATCTTCAGGTACTATGAAATGAGTAACGTGGCCATTGCAGCCGATCCGGAAAATACCGACGATCTCTATGCAGCGATGGATGCATACCTGAAGATGATGTCCGCAGTGCACGAGTTTGGCGATAAGAACGGTGCGCTGGCTGTGCGTATGCGTCAGCAGGTGGATTACCTCTATAAAACGATGATTCCGTCCATGAAAGATCGTCTGAAAGAATTGGCGAACAGTCATGGAGAAAGCACGCGTCGAGGTTCCAATGCCGGAAAATATGCGCAGATGTTGTTCTCTCTGGAAGATTACACCGATGGAATTGCGATCTCATATGAGTTGATGGAGCAACCTGTTTCACAGGATCCTCAACAGGGACAGCCAAATCCGGCTGACCTGATGCCAACGCCGGAGGAATTCCAGCAGTTACTGAACGACGGACAGTAATTACAGTTCGCTCGGATGCGTTTCTTCCGGACTCCCTGGATAGTCCGTCGGGTATTTCCGCGGCGAACCTGGAAGTATGCTTCTTCGGATACGGTTTATCTGACGTTTGACGACGGTCCTACGCAGGGTCTGACTTCATGGATCCTTCAGTTGCTGGAGGAGCGCAGCGTGAAAGCGACCTTCTTCTGTGTCGGAGCGAATGCGAAAAAGTTACCGGAGTTGATGGAGGCGATCCGGAGTCAGGGGCATGTGGTCGGCAATCATACGATGCGGCATGAAAAAGGAACCGAACAGGACTATATGGCCTATCGGACATCTGTAGACGAAGCGGCCCCCTTTACCGATGAACATTTGTTTCGACCTCCGTACGGAAGGCTTCCGGCAGGGCATGCACGAAAGATCGGGCAGGATTACCGGATCGTGATGTGGACATGGCTCTCATACGATTTTGATCCAGCGGTGTCGGTTCAGCGAATTCTGCAGCAGGCTGAAAAGATCCGCCCCGGAGATGTCCTTGTTCTGCATGACAATGAGAAAGTTCAGGAGCGTGTCAAAGAATTGCTTCCTGCATTGCTGGATCTCCTGGAAAAGAAAGGTTATCGTTTCGGACTTATTTCCGCTTAAATACCGGAACGGTTGAACAAGGTTCGCCGTACATGATGCTTTTGGCAACAGGTTGGAGCCTGCGCAGCAATTCGGTCATAGCGTATTCCGGATTGGAAACGTCTGCACAGCCCTTGATAATGATACGCCCATCCTTGAACTCGTCTGTCGCAATTTTCTGAATTGCCTGGCGCATCAGTTCTTTTTCGAGATCTTCCCGAGAACCAATCACGTAATTGGCCCCTGCGTCTTCCAGGCGTGAGCCGATGAGCATATACGCCCAGGTCGGGACAATGGCGTCTTCCGAACAAAACACGTATACACCTTTGTCCTTGTACTGTGACCAGTCGTGTTCGACGATCCACGCACGGAAGTCCTTTTCACGAAGGACAAGACGCTGCCATAATTGATCGGCAATGTCCAGACCAATGAAGGGGACGCGCGGCTTGTAATCCGCCAGGTCGAGCGAAATCAGGCCACTTTGTTTTACCCGGTTTACGATTTCATCCATGAACTAAAGGTACGTTTTTTTGGATTGCATCTGCCAATCTGACACGTCTTTGAAGAGGGCACAGCTTTTGACGGGGGAGGAACATGCGAAAAAATCCCCAGTTCGGTTCGGCCACGGAAGCCATCATTTATCCGCTGCTGTTATTGGTGGTGATGTGGATGGTATTCTGGGCGGATCACCTTTTTCCGGAAGTCGATTTTTACACGTTCGGAGTTCAGCCGCATACCTTGTCCAGTCTGAAGGGAATTATTTTCATGCCATTGATCCATGCAAAGAATGAGATCGGGCACATCATTAACAATTCACTTCCTACCGGGATCCTGTTGGGCACACTCATTTATTATTACCGGGCCGTTGCATTGCGTGTTTTTGTCTTATCCTGGATACTGACGGGTCTTGGGGTATGGCTTTTTGCGGCCAATACTTTTTCTTACCACATCGGAATGAGCGGTGTTATTTATGCGCTTGCAGGATTTCTGTTTACTTCCGGCGTATTGCGTAAGTATCTTCCGTTGCAGGGAATTTCGCTGTTCGTGGCATTTGTCTACGGAAGTATGATTTGGGGGGTCTTCCCAATTCAGCCACATGTTTCATGGGAGGGGCACCTTGCCGGTCTGCTTTCAGGAGTGTTCCTGGCGGTTATTTACAGAAAGCGTGGTCCGCAGCGACCGAAGTATTTTTACGAGATCGAGCGGGACATGGGAATTGAACCACCGGATTTTGAAGGGGAATGGAATGAGCGTGTGCGCCTGGAGCAGGAACGTCAGGAGATGTTGCGGCGTATGAGGGAAGAGGAGGAGAACAAGATCCGGATCACCTATCACTATACACCGAAGGATCCGCCGGCGGAAGAAAATGACTCGAGATAACGCCTGTTCCCGGAAATACTTCTGCGCGCGATAATCCTTCAAATTCCAGACTCACGAATTCAGCCGGAGATAATGTCATTTTCTGACCGCAAAGATCACTGGCCAGGTCGGAGATCCCGAAATTGTGACCAATGATCATCAGATCACTACTCCCGGTTGAAGCATTGCAGGCGTTCAGATAAAGTTGTTGCGGAGCCAGATAGAACTCCCGAAGAAAACGAATCGAAAGCGGTTGCCAGCGTTTGTTGATTTCCTCAAATGTTTGTCGCGTGCGAAGCGCATCACTGCACCAGACCTCGCAGGGCGGAACATGTTCCAATAGATATTCACCGAGTGGGACGCATTCCTGCTTTCCGTGCTCAGAAAGCGGACGGTCGAAGTCCTTTCCGCTGGTTACATGCGCTACGGGCGTAGCATGACGAAGAAGGTGAATTTTCATATTTGAGCAAAAAAGTAACAATTTTTTCCAACCAATGGCTCTGCATCGTCGTTTGGAAAAGAGACAGATAGATTTGAACGGGGCGGAAACAAATGGTGATGTGAGAAAAAAAATGTAATTTACAGAAAACTTGAAAGTCAGGACCTTAAAATCTTCAATGGACATCACACCTGAAATACTCAAAGCTTGTGCGCGTGATGACCGTAAGGCGATCAATCTCTTATACGAGTACGCCTTCAAGATTTTAATGCCTATATGTTTCCGCTACAACAATAATGAGGAAGATGCGAGAGCTTCTTTCAACGCCGGGTTCATCAAGATCCTCAAGGGCCTCGAACGAATCGAAGAAGAGATCAATTTCGATGCCTGGTCCCGGAGGATCATGGTCAATTCATTGATTGATGAATACCGGAAGAATAAAAAATACAATTCGCGGATCTCACGGAGTGATAGCGAGGCTGAACTCGATTATTACTCGGAAGGCCGCAGCAACGATGCAATAAGTAACCTCGGATATGAGAATATCATCATGCTGGTGAAAGAACTGCCTGTAACAACGGCGCACGTATTCAACCTGTATGTGATCGAAGGTTACTCACACAAAGAGATAGGTGATCAACTGGACATGTCCGAAGGAACATCCAAATGGCACCTTTCTACCGCACGTAAATTATTGAGAGAAAAACTGGATCGATTGGAAAACCAGAATCAACGAATGGTGATATGAGCTGGACGGATGAAGAAATAGATAAGTTGTTTCAGGACAGAGCAAATGATCTGTCGTTTGAATTCAAGCCCGAGTACTGGGATGAGTTCAGCGCGAATCTTCCCGTGGCTGATAAAGGTGGAATGGGTAGTGATTTCGACGAGGTTGATCAGTTGTACCAATTGAGTGCGAATGAACTGACCTTTGAATACAAGGACGCTTACTGGCAGGAAGTGCAAAGCATGTTGCCGCGCCGTCGTCGCCCTGATTTCCTTTGGTTTGGTATGGCATTGTTATTCCTTGGTGCCCTGACTACCGGACAGGTGGTGCAGCACCCGGCACAGAGTGAAGAGCCGGTTGTTCTTGCATGGCAGGAGAGTGTTACGCACGATGTGATCGTCAACGAACCGGCGTATGAGCAGGAAGACGTTTCAGCTCCGGTGGTGAATGCATCACAGGAAACAACAGGAAGTACGGATCGCGTTTATGAACCTTCGCATTCGCAGGACCGCAATGTGACGGGCAATCGTCAGCCAGGAACATCGAAGCGTATGAATATTCCGGTTGGATTGACACCGGTTCAGGCGATCGTTGAGCCTGCAGTACCTTCGGACAATGGAAACGATCAAGGGGCTCAATTGGTGGCCAATGATCTGACGAGCAATGATTCACGGGATATTGTCGACCCGACCGTTGATCTTACCGTCGTACATCCGTTGGAACCGCAATCGGCAAATGAGCCGGACAGGTCAGAAATCGGAGTTACACACGACAATGTGGATGCAACAAATGAAGCGGCAGGCGGGGATGTAGACAATCTGGCTACGCGTCCGCTTTCCTCGAACGATCCGACACGGGAAATAGAGAATCTGCAGGATCAGATGCACTTCCCGGATTTCAATATGCCAACAAGCAGCACTTTCTATGTGGAAGTGAATGGCGGACTTTCTCAATCAATGATCACTCCTTCTGAATCCCTTTCCTACTCGGCTGGGGTTGGCGCAGGGGTACGTTTTCAGAAGGGACGTTTCAGCTTTACCACCGGTCTGAATGGTATCTGGTCGTTCCATGATGACATTGTTCTGAACCGTGAGGCAAAAGTGTATGGTTTCGGATCGGAGGTTTACCGATACACCTTGAAGTACGATCATATTTACACCCTTGAGGGAATGTTCAATGTTGGTTACCGATTCGGTCGCCATCAGATTACTGCCGGTGTACGTCCTTCTTATTCTATTGGCTCGAAGGTAGGAGTTACCTTGCTGGAAGAAGAGGTGGAAACGGACAGACAAACGCTTTACGGACACATGGAAGGTCTGCGTCGTTTCGGATTGAAACCAATGATCGGATATTCGGTAGATATTCGTCCGAATCTTACTATTGGTTTGAATATCGGCATGCAGACAATGAAATCGGTTAATGCTGATTTCATTCAGGGAGATAACAACGTACTTCCGATCGACGGTCAGTTGTACATTCGAAAAGGAATTAATTTCAGAAAATAATCCGACGGCTTGTATTTTTTTAAGCCGTCAATGAGTTAGAATTGAGAACATTGAAAATGAAACAGAGAGGTAGAAAGTGGATGATGATTGCGGGTTGTGCATCGCTGTTTGCGTTGGCTTCATGTAAAAAGGATACGATCATCATTCCTGAAGCGAACGATCCGGTCTTTACTGCTTCGGGCACCATTGGCTCGGAGGCATTTGAGATTGTGGCTGGTGATAATGATGCTTACATGTACACCATGACACAGGAGGAGAATGGCGTTTCTGTCTTTTCAGGAAGAATTTCTGATGGTGATTTTGCCCTGGAAATGGGAATTTATGATGGCTACGTGGATAAGCCCGGACATCATGCGCCAAGTGATCTGACGAATGTAACGCCTGTTTTTGCCCGTGACGCGGAAGGGGACGTGTTGTTGCTTTCCAAAAGCCTGCTGACCACGCTCGATCAGAGCCAGTATATTGAGAAGATCAGATGGTTTGTGAATGGAGATGCTGTTGGTTTGAATGAAGCGGTAATCACGCAGCCTGGAAAATACGAGGTGTGTGCCGAAGTGACCTTCCTTGGCGGAGAGATCGAACAATACTGCAACGACGTGATTGCGGGTTATGAATTGAGTGCCAATTGCTCGATCGACTTTTCGATTCAGCAGGGCTTGTTGAATGCAGGAATTGATGCAATGGGGAACCCCGTTGAGGAAGTACAATGGTTTATTGATGACGTTTTTTATCAGTCCGTACCATTGTTGTCAGGGGTTAGTATCGGACAGGGATTTCACCGTGTGACTGCTCGCGTACGCTTTGAAAATGGAGTGGAGCGAACAAAAACAGTACTGTTGAATGGAAGCAATGGACTGTTTGCGGCTAACGACTTCACCATTTTTGAGAATATGACACCGGGAAATGTCATCCCGCGGGATTTCAATATCCGTCTGAAGATCGAGAAAGGTGGAAAGAGCTATACATCGCTTACTGCTGAGAATGCCAGTTCGAATGTTGTTATTACCAATGTGGAATATTACGGGCCAAACGATCAGGGCAAGGATGTTTACAAAATAACGGCTGTTGTTTCTGCACTTGTTCGGGAAGTTGGTACCCTGAAAATCGTACCGGTTAAGTTTTCAACGACATTTGGTCTGGAGATTCAGTAAGCAATCGTTACCTTTACGAAAAAACTACTGATGAAGACCTTTTTGGCACTTGCGGCTGCGATTCCATTTTCGCTTTTCGGACAAATTACTCTTACGGTTTCGGACTTTTCTGATGCAAACGATGCGACATGGGTGAGCACCGCAATTGACCCGTTCATTGATTACAGCACTACCGGACCCAATACGACCTGGGATTTTTCTTCACTGACGTTCCAATCACAGGACAATAAAGAGTATTTTGATCTTTCTGGAGCATCGGCTCTTGTAACCTTTACCTTCGGACAATTTGCGAGTGCTGCATATCAGGCGACCAATTATGCTTCTTCTACCGCAATTCCTGTGGATCAGATCACAAGCTTTCTCCCCGTAACCATTACAGATATCTACCAGTTTTCAAAGAATTCTTCTTCAGCGATTAAATCAGTTGGTTTTGCGCTTTCGATCAATGGTACGGAGATTCCGTTTAAATCAGACACTATTGAAACGCGTTATGCCTTGCCGTTGAATTATGGCGATACCTATTCTTCGGTAGGTTACACAGACCTTGACATGAATCCGATCTACAATGGAATCTGGCGCCAGCACATCAACCGTGATAGTGAAGTGGATGGCTGGGGATCCGTGACGACTCCTCATGGCACCTATAATGCACTTCGTGTTCGCCACTTCATCCAGGAGTACGATTCCATTTACATGGATTTTTCCGGCCTGGGTACCTGGATTCCATTGCCGGTTCCGGATCGTTACGAGTACGAATGGTGGGCAAACGGAATGAAAGAACCCGTGTTGCGTATTACCACGAATGTAATCCTTGGAAATGAAACGCCAACTACAATCGAATACATTGACGATTATCAGTCGGGTGCCGGCTTGAATGAGCTTGAGCAGCATCTTAGCGTTTATCCGAATCCAACTACGGATGAAATTCATATCGAAGGGATAAGCAATTATGTATACAACATCCTGTCTGCTGACGGGAAGATCGTAATGAACGGTGAAAGTGCCGGGGATGTTACGGTTGATGTTCGTTCGCTTGCTCCGGGTGCCTATAAGCTCGTTGTCAACGCGGGTGGTCGCTTCGAATCCATTTCTATAGTCAAAAAGTAAAGCGTACCTTTGTACAAAGGCAAATCGGTCTATCGCTGTTCTGAGTTAATCAGGAGAGAGGAAAGTCCGGGCAGCACAGAGCACCGTACTTCCTAACGGGAAGGCTCCTGGCTTTGTCAGGAGACAGAAAGTGCCACAGAAAGGTAAACTACCTTGACAGGCTTCGTGCCTTGTCGGGGAAAAGGTGAAAAGGTGAGCCCTCCTTGTGAGGGATAAACCTGCTTCGGCGGGTGAAAGTAAGAGCTCACCGGGCCGCTGGTGACAGTGGTCGCATGGTAAACCTTACGGGCTGAAAGACCATGTATATCCCGGTTCTGCGCAAGCAGAAAGAAATTGCTCGTTTCAGTTCGAAAGAACATCGGGAAGGGTAGGTCGCTTGATGCTGGTGGTGACACCAGTGCTAGATAAATGATAGGCACTCCGGCCGCGAGGTTGGAGAACAGAACCCGGCTTATGATTTGCCTTTTTTCTTTCTTTCCTTATTGCTGAGCTCAATTGCTTTTCTGATCAGGTGCTCAGGTGTGGAAGGTACCGCCCAGGATCTGTTCAGCAAGAGGGCTTTTCGAGTAACGCCGTCCAATTTGTATTTCAGGCGGGTAAAATGAACACCGAGAATGTTCACCGTACGTACACTTTTCACGCTTCTCAACGACGTAACAAGGCTGCGCTTATCGTAGGAGTTCAGAATGAGTGTATCTCCCTTTACGGCCACTGATTTTGTCTGCTTTCTGAAATACAGGCAAAAGGCCACAGCTGAGATCAGGATGGCTGCCGAAACTCCCAATGTAACGAAAGTAAGTCCGATGGAATAAACGACCCATGTCGCAATGGCCAGGGCAAGAACCACTTGAACGATCATTGAAATCGCGCAACGTTGCAGGTAATTCAAAGGAGTAATATCCACCCGCTTTCTGTTAGTCAGCCGTTCAACGGCCATTCTGGCTTGAACCATGTTAATCGTGGTTAGTTAATTTAATAACTAGGACGTTAGGTATTCTAAAGATGCAAAAAATATTAACATGGTTGCATCGGAGTTATAAACAAAGCTTAGTCGATACCCAGACGTTCGAGAGTTCGTTCAACCATTGTGTAGTAGGGAAGCAGGTCTTCGGTGGGTGTTTTATAAGGTCGGAAAACCGAACCCGGGGAACCGATGGGAACAAGATGCAATGCACGGCAGAGCGGAGCATTTTTTGCTTCGTTCATGAAGTAATTGATGAACGTGCAGGCACTGGTATAGTTTTCACACTGTCCGGCGAGACAAAATGTTCGAAGGTTGTAAAAACTTCCGGCCCCTCCAGAACGGAGAATGGACATTTGTTTGCCTTTGTAGAGAGCAGATGAATCCTTGAGAGTCAGGTATTGGCTGCGCTTACTGAGTACGGGAAAATCAATGAGAACGGAATCGGGAAGGTTGGAAGAGCGCAGGCCGGTTTCCACGTATTTGCTGATCCAGCTTTGTGCCTTTGCCCGTTCCATCTTTCGTGAGACCGGTGCCAGAAAGGCCACAATGTCGCCGTTGGAAAGCTGGTCCACAAACGGATGACGGGTCAGATCGTTGTAGGTATTAAGTTTCTGCGATCCGTGTTGCACAGTCACAAAGGGATCCAAACCAAAACCAATATAGCGGTAGTGGTCGGAGCTGTATTTCTGTTGTTCTGTCGGATAGTTTTTCTCGAAGTTGACGGATTGCAACAGTTTGTCGACATGCATTTGATGTACATCCCGCTCCGATTCAACCATGATGAGATCGATGCCGCTATTTTCTCCTTGCTGACGCAGACGCTGAATAATCACGGAAGCTTCCATGGGAAGGATGCTTATTTTGATCTTGTTGATCTTGCTGAATTTTTCAAAGAGGAGTGTATCCGCCTCTTGCAGATAGTCCGAAGCGATGACCAGCGTCCCCTGCTCAGGAGCACTTGCTGTTTCAACTGTGCATCGCCCGGCGATCAGCACCAATATTCCCCAAAAAAGACCCCTTAAAAACGGCATGATGTAAAGATATTTAATTGCGGTCAGAATAAATAGATTGCAGTACCTTTGTGAAAATTTTCGGTTGAAATGGCGAACAAACAGGCACAACAGAAACTTAATGCGTTGCTGGCAGATCTGAATTCTGGTGATTCCAAAAAGATCTCCAAAGCGGTGAAGTCACTTGAAGTACACGGTAATCCGACGGTGATCAAACCTCTGGCAGCCCTTCTGATGAAGGGAGTAAACGAAACCAATGAGAAGGAAATTCTGGAATTCCTGAGCAGCCTGAAGGACAGTACAGTGGTGGTTGAGATGATGGATGTTCTCGGCGACCCGGAGTTGCGTTCTATTCGTCAGAAACTGCTTACGACGGTGTGGAATACCAAAGTTGATTTCAGCGACTACATTGACGAGTTTGTGGAGATGGCTGTGGAAGGAGACTTCATGGAAGCGTTGGACTGCCTGACGATTATCGAAAATCTTGAAGGACCTTTCATGGAAGAGAACATCCTCGAATGCCAGCTTCACCTGAAGAATTACCTGGAGAGCGATGAAAAGAAAGACGAGCAGAAAAGCCACATACTGAGTGAGATTGCGCTTAAGATCAAAGAGATCAATCGCAGCCTGATGGATTAAAGGCTCCAGCCGAAACGCTCCTGCAGCAAACGATGCGTGAAGTCAAGCAGGGGTTCATGCTCAATAGCATCCAGTACTTCGCCGATAAAGGCAGAAACCAGCAGTTGTCGCGCCGCCTTTTCTGAGACACCACGTGCACGGAGATAAAAGACAGCTTCTTCATCCAGTTGTCCTGTGGTAGATCCATGCGAGCACTTGACGTCGTCTGCATAGATTTCCAGTTCAGGTTTTGAGTTAACCGTTGCGTCATCCGAAAGAAGAACATTTCCATTCGATTGGAATGCGTTGATCTTTTGAGCGTCCGGGCGAACGTACACCTTTCCGTTGAATACCGCTGTTGATTTGTCATCTACAACGCCTTTGTATAACTCATTGGAACCGCAGTTCGCTACTTTGTGGTCGATTACCGTATGATTGTCAACGTGCTGTTTGTCTTTCAGCAGGTAAGCGCCGTTCAGATTGCTGGTGCAGTTTTGACCGTTTACGGCAACATGCACGTTATTTCGCACCAAACCACCATTCAGTGTTACCGTATTTACAGTACAGGTAGAGTTCCCTTCCTGCGCAATTTCTTCCGTGCTGATGTGGAAATTCTCACCGGATTCGTACTGTACTTTTTCAAGTGTGAATGAGGCATTTTCTCCAACATTGATTTCTGTCACATTGTTGCAGAAGTTGGTGCCCTCTCCTTCGCTGAAAAAGCCCTGGATCACCTTCGCACGGGAATGTTTTCCGGCGTGTACGATGGTCCTGAAATTTGACAGCACATGATTTCCCTTCAGGATGGGAATGATTTGAACAGCTTGTTCGATATCGGCGTTCGCATCAATTTCCAGCAGACATCCTCCTGTGAGGTAAGCCGTATTCAATGCGTTGAAAATTTCTCCTTCCAGCGGAAGAATGGAAGAAGAAAGGGTGGCTTTCGCATCCAGCACCTGGCAACGAATTCCATTGGTAAGACCGGTAGAAGAAAGTTCCGGAGCGAAATGCCCATTGACGAATACAAAAACCGGTGCATTCGGATCCGGAAGGTAAGGGGACACATCGGAGACAGAAGCCGCTTCATTCCTGAAGGCGATCTTACCCAGTTTGGCAACCCGGGTATATTTCCAGGCTTCCGTGCGCGTTGTGGGAAGTGGTGTTTCTTCCAGAACACGAAGTGCCAGTGCCTTTTCATCTGCAGGAATGCCCAGGGATGTAAGCTCCAGTTCTTCTCCGAAATTTGTCACTGATGGTGCCGCTGTGCTCATACTTTTTCCGCGAATTCTCCTTTGATCCAATCGTATCCTTTCTCTTCGAGTTCAAGTGCCAGTTCCTTTGGTCCGCTTTTGACAATACGACCATCGTACAATACATGCACGAAATCCGGAACGATGTAATCAAGCAAACGCTGATAGTGCGTGATCACAATGGTAGCGTTGTCTTTACTCTTCAATGCATTTACCCCATTCGCAACAATGCGCAATGCATCAATGTCGAGTCCTGAATCCGTTTCGTCTAGGATCGACAGTTTCGGGTTGAGCATGGCCATCTGGAAGATCTCATTTCGCTTCTTTTCACCACCGGAGAATCCTTCATTCACACTACGCGAGGCCAACTTCGGATCCAATTCCACGAGGGCCGCTTTCTCACGAACCATCGCCATGAAATCCTTGGCTGAGATCGGTTCTTCTCCACGATGCTCGCGTGCTTCGTTCAATGCAGTACGCAAAAAGTTGATGTTGGACACGCCCGGAATTTCTACCGGGTACTGGAATGCCAGAAATAAGCCGGCCCAGGCGCGCTCTTCTGTTTCCATTTCGAGCAGATCCTGACCGTCAAATTCAACACTTCCTTCGGTAACTTCGTAATCTTCACGTCCTGCCAGGATAGAAGCCAGTGTGCTTTTTCCGGCTCCGTTCGGCCCCATGATTGCGTGAACCTCACCGGCTTTCACTTCGAGGTTTAACCCTTTCAGGATGGGTTTCCCGTCAATTGATGCGTGTAAATTGGTAATTTTTATCATCGTATTCTTCTTGAATGTTCCGTCTGATTAACCAACCGAACCTTCCAAACTTATAGTCAATAATTTCTGTGCTTCTACCGCGAATTCCATCGGCAACTGATTCAGGACTTCCTTGCAGTATCCGTTCACGATCAGTCCGATTGCCTTTTCTTCACTGATCCCGCGTTGCAGGCAATAAAAGATCTGATCTTCCCCGATCTTTGAGGTGGTCGCTTCGTGCTCAATCTTTGCACTGCTGTTCTTGCATTCGATGTATGGGAACGTATGTGCACCGCAGGTATCCGTCATCAAAAGCGAGTCGCATTGCGAAAAGTTTCGTGCATTTTCCGCGTTCTTGTGAACCTGTACCAGTCCACGGTAGGAGTTATGCGAATGCCCCGAGGAAATTCCTTTGGAAATGATAGTGCTTTTTGTGTGTTTCCCCAGATGGATCATTTTGGTTCCTGTATCCGCCTGCTGAAAATTGTTGGTCACGGCCACGGAATAAAATTCCCCCACCGAATAATCGCCTTTCAGGATACAGGAAGGATATTTCCAGGTCACTGCTGATCCGGTCTCTACCTGTGTCCAGGAGATCTTTGAGTTCGTGTGACACATTCCCCGCTTGGTCACGAAGTTGAACACCCCGCCTTTTCCTTCTTTATCTCCGGGATACCAGTTCTGTACCGTAGAATATTTGATTTCCGCATTGTCCAGCGCGATCAATTCCACCACTGCTGCGTGCAATTGGTTCTCATCACGTTGAGGTGCGGTACATCCTTCCAGATAGGATACATATGCTCCTTCATCAGCGACCACAAGGGTTCGCTCGAACTGCCCTGTTCCCGCTTCGTTGATCCGGAAGTAGGTAGAAAGCTCCATTGGACAACGCACACCTTTTGGGATATAACAGAACGATCCGTCCGTAAATACCGCTGAATTCAGGGCTGCATAAAAATTATCTGTCGATGGAACAACCGTCCCCATATACTTGCGCACGAGATCCGGGTATTCCTGAACAGCTTCCGAAAAGGAACAGAAGATCACTCCCAGTTCCTTGAGTTTTTTCTTGAAAGAGGTAGCCACGGAAACGGAATCCATCACGAAGTCCACAGCCACACCAGTGAGGCGTTTCTGTTCCTCAAGCGAAATCCCGAGCTTGGCCATGGTTTCCTTCATTTCCGGATCCACATCGTCCCAGCTTTCGTATTTCTTGGTTTGCTTTGGAGCGGCATAATAGCTGATGGCCTGGAAATCCGGTTTTTTGTAGCTGACATGCGCCCATTCGGGTTCGGTCATGCCTTGCCAGATACGGAAAGCATTCAAACGGTATTCCAGCAACCACTCGGGTTCGTTCTTCTTTGCAGAGATCAGGCGAATGATGTCTTCGTTCAGGCCATTAGGAACCTTGTCCGATTCGATCTTTGAGGTAAATCCGAATTTATACTCCTGATTTTCCAGGTCACGGGCCAATTCATTTTCTGTATACTGCGCCATGAACCTGATCAGATAGAGAATGATTCACCGCACCCGCAGGTACGGTCAGCATTCGGATTTTGAAAAATGAAGCCTTTACCGTTCAATCCACCGGAATAGTCCAGCACGGTTCCTATAAGGTACAGGTAGCTTTTCTTGTCTACCACCACCTGAATTCCGTTGTCCTCAAACGCTTTGTCGTTTTCATGGATGGTATTGTCGAAATCCAGTTGGTACATCAGTCCTGAACAACCTCCGCCCTGCACACCTACACGGATGAAGTAGTTGGACTTGCCCTCCTCATTCATCAGCTCGATGGCTTT
>JBNKYR010000051.1:0-17831 GCA_050300995.1 Crocinitomicaceae bacterium
AGGCGAATTGCTTTCTCAGGCTCGTGAAAACGCGCGACACATCATTGAGAAGTCTCCGTTGGACACCCGTTTTCTGATCGGGACCAATGAAATGACCGGCAGCGAGGAGCGACTGCTTACCCGTGTGGAGGCCTTTGAAAAACTGGATCAGATCGAGCTCTCACCTATTTCACGGTCTCCGGAAGAGATCCTGCAATGGCAACTGGAAGTACTCGGTGAGGGAGGAAAAGATTCCACGGACCGCAGCACACAATACGTTTTTCTATCCGACTTCCAGCGGACCAACAATATGCGCACTTCGGCTCCTGGCAAAACATTGAACATGGCTTTCTTCCCGGTGAAATTAAGCCCGGAGGTCAACGACAATATTTCCATCGACTCGATCTGGTTTACCTCACCCGTGCACAAAGTTCAGACCCCAAATGAACTGAATATTCGCATGGCCAATATGGGTAAGGAAGACCTCGAAAATGTGGAAGTGCAGGTATCCATCGGAGATTATCGCAAAACGCTTTTCGTGAGTTTACCTGCACGACAGAAAACAACCACCACTCTTACCTATTCGGATAAAACAACCGGCGTAAAAACGGGTAAAGTACAGATCGCGGATAACCACGTGTTGTTTGACGATGCCTTTTACCTTTCCTACGAAGTACTGAAAGAACTCAACATCCTTTCGCTGGCCGGTGAAGATGCTATTCCGAATGTGGCAACCGTTTATGGACTCGATGCCTTTTACAATTTCAAAGAACTTCCATTGACCGGAGTAACCAAAGACGATTTTCAGGGCATTGATCTCGTGCTGGTAAACGGAGCCAACAGCATTTCCCGTGGAATTGCCAATTATCTGATCGAGTTTGTGCAAACAGGAGGTTCCATTGGCCTTTTTCCTGGCAAGGATCCTGAACGAAACGAATGGAATTTCCTGCTTGAACAGGTGCGTCTTGCCCCTTTCTCCACTTCTGTAGCTTCCGGCACACGCATCAGTTCACTGACATATGATGACCCGTTCTTTAACGGTGTTTTTGAAAATGAAACACAAAAACTGAATTTACCAAGTGTGGCAAAAACCTTCCGTGCAACAGAAGGAGGAAATGCTCTGGGAGCTCCACTGATCAGACTTCAGAACGGGTTGCCTCTTTTCTCCTACAGCAAAACCACAGGTTCGGCTTACATGTTCTACAGCTCCCTGCACGATGATTTCGGAAACTTTGCCAAAAATGCATTGTTCTCTACCCTGCTACTTCGGATGGGAGAACTCAGTCAGCGTGCGCAACCCGATTTTGTGATCATTGGCGGACAGGCGCGTTATCCGGTGTACAAAAAGATCGACAACGAGAGTCCGATTCGGATCCGTAACAGTGAATTTGAGTTCATTCCGCAAGTGAGTGTCGTTTCGGGAGTGAATTACATTTCATTGAATATGCTGAGCGATTACCAGCAACTCAAAGCAGGGAATTTTGATATTGTCTCCAATGATGTAATCGGAAGTATCAGCCTGAATTATAACCGGGCCGAGTCTGATCTGGAATCGTTCAGCGAAGAAGAAATTGAAGAATTCTTTCGTGCAAACGGAGCGAAAAACATCACTTTCAATGAAATCGGAAGGGATTCGGATTTATCCACAATTGATATTGACAAACCTTTCAGTTATTGGAAAATTTGTATCGTTTTAACACTTATTTTTGTGCTGATCGAAATGGCTTTGGTCCGCTTTCTTAAATAGTACCGCGTAAATGAACATCCTCGTAAAACAAGCGAAAATCGTCGATCCCGCCTCGCCACACCATGGCGAACGCAAGGACATTCTGATCGAAAACGGAGTGATTGCTAAAATTGCTGATCAGATCGATGAAAAGGACGCTCATTTGGTCAGTGTGGACAACCTCCATGTTTCCTGTGGCTGGGCAGATCTGAAAGCCGACTTCTGCGATCCCGGAATGGAACACAAGGAAACCATCGAATCAGGACTGGATGCAGCTGCTTCAGGCGGTTTTACCCACGTGGGAATTGTGCCTTCCACACATCCGGTGATCGATGGCAAGAGCCAGATCAACTACATTCGTCAAAAAGCACTGCATCACGTGACCTCCGCCTATCCTGTTGGAGCAATGAGCGAAGGCATGAAGGGAGAAAACCTCTCTGAAATGTATGACATGCGTCAATTTGGCGTACGTCTGTTTTCGGACGATGTACACCCTGTGAATTCGGGAGTGCTTTACCGGGCACTGCTTTATTCGAAAAACTTCGATGCAACGATCGTTACTTTTGCCCGTGATAACTCACTTGCGGGAAAAGGAATGGTCAACGAAGGTATGGCCTCTACCAAAACCGGATTGAAGGCCGATCCGTCTACTGCAGAACTGATTGAGATTGAACGTAACCTGCGACTTGCGGAATACACCGGCGGTCATTTGCACTTGTCGGGTGTTTCAACTGCGGAAAGCGTAGAATTGATTCGCAATGCCAAAAAGAACGGGCTTTCAGTAACAGCGGATGTTCATGTTGCTAACCTGGTGTTCAACGAAGAAGCCGTTCTTGGATTCGACAGTAACTATAAAGTTCTTCCTGTACTTCGCTTTGAATCCGATCGTAAAGCCCTTTGGGAAGGATTGAAAGATGGTAGCATTGACGCGATCGTCAGTGACCACCGCCCGCACGATAAAGAAGAAAAAGATGTGGAATTTGACATTGCAGAATTCGGTTCCCTTCAGTTGCAAACGGCCTTTTCTGCCCTTTGTTCTGCCCCTGAGTTTGATCTCGAAACTGTTGTAAGAGGATTGACAGGAACATCCAAAGAACTTCTTGGTGCGGCCGCATCTACGATCAAAGAAATGCAGGAAGCCGATCTTACGCTCTTTGACCCTGAAGGATCGTGGGAATACAACACTGCTAATAACAACTCCATTTCCAATAATTCGCCCTTTTTGAATACTACGCTCAAAGGCAAGGTTTACGG
Organism: Crocinitomicaceae bacterium; assembly: GCA_050300995.1. Taxonomy (GTDB): domain Bacteria; phylum Bacteroidota; class Bacteroidia; order Flavobacteriales_D; family Crocinitomicaceae; genus UBA4466. The sequence goes on from JBNKYR010000051.1 coordinate 2,960, forward strand.
AGTTATTCACAATAACAACCTGGCGCTAAACAACTACAATTAATGGCTGCTAAAAAGACGAAACGCAATTTTCTCAAACAATTTGTAAAGGACCGCCAAATGGTAGGTGCCGTAAGTCCAAGCTCCCGCTTTCTGGGTGAAAAAATGTTGGAGGACATTGATTTCAATAGTACCAAACTGATTGTTGAACTTGGTCCTGGAACCGGCATTTTCACCGACATGATCATTGAACAAATGTCTGAAAACGCCCGTCTGCTTGTCTTTGAACTTAACGACAACTTTTACGAGTCATTGCACAAACGGATCAGCGATCACCGCGTTCAGGTCATCCACGATTCTGCTGAATTCATCAGTAAATACCTTACCGAAGAAGAACAAAAGGACGTGGACCTGGTCGTTTCGTCATTACCACTTACCGTTTTCCCTGAAAAACTGCGAAAAGCTGTAATCGATGAAGCCTACGATTGCCTGAAAGATGACGGCGTGTATCGTCAGTTCCAGTATTCCCTCCATGCCAAGAAGCTTCTGGAATCGCGTTATAAAAATGTGGGGATCAGCTTCACCGTGCGGAACTTCCCTCCCGCCTTCGTGTACACCTGTACCAAACACTGAATTCATTTCATTTTACTCGCTGGAACCTACCGTTTACTAGATGTTCACGGAAATGGTATGCATTTTGGTTAACTTAATCTAAGCAAATCAGCAGACTATGTTAACGTCTTTGGAAATAGCGAAAATTCTACGAGATCAGAAAAAAAAGCAGTCTGAGCAAAAATCCGGTATCGACTCAGGTCTTATGGGACTTGGCGTTGCACGGGCTCTTGGAGACAAGGCAAAAAAGAAGTAAGATCAGAAATCACCACCGTCAGAGTCGTGTGATCCTTTCTTCTTCTCATACTTTCCGATCTTGTAACTCAACGTCAGGTAAAAGCGTCGTGTAAGCCATTTATACTCACTTTTCTGATTGACACCTTCCTGTGTCAACTCGAAGCGAAAGCCTTTGGTATTGAAGATATCCGATACCCTGGCTCCCACAGAAAAGCGATTGGCGAACAGGCGTTTTTCCACTGAAATATCAATCCCCGTTCTAGGCTGAACAATCCCTTGTGGTGTCACCCGTGGCGCATTGTAAGAGAGATTCAACTGTACCGTCATCGTTTTTTTCCAGAAGTCCGATGAAAGGATGTATTTCACACTCCAGTTAAATCCATCGTTGTTCCAGGCTAACTGTTGCGAGCTCGTGTAATCAATATAGAAAGCGTTCAGAGACAATGTGCTCTTGAACCAAGACCAGGGTTTGTACACGATCACAGACTCGAAACCGGTGCTCACACTCTGATCAACGTTGTCAAATGTGGTAACGGCCGTGTTGTTGTCATAATAACGACGAATACGATTGATCACATCCTTTGTACGCCGGTGAAAGACGCTGAACGAGAAATTAAACTTCTTCTTGTTCAGAGCATATCCTAGATCGTAGGAATCTATATATTCCGGTCGAAGCTGAGGATTTCCACTGCGCAAATTGAGCGGATCCGCATAACTCGTGAACGGATTCAGCTGATGGGCTGATGCCCGGTTAATCCGACGGCTGTAACTCAAACTGAATTCGTTTCCTTTTCTCGGCTGATAACGAACATGCGCCGATGGAAACAGATTGAAATAAGCATTCGTGTATTTCAACCCCAGACTTGTCAGATAAGGAATTTGCTCGGCATACTCTCCTCGCAAACCAGCCTGATACTTAAATTTTCCGAGCTCCTGTCCAAAGAGGGCATACACCGAATAAATCTGTTCTTCGTAACGATAGGTGAAGTTTGATAATGTATCCCCAACAAACAGTTGCGTGAGCGAATCAAGCGTTTTTGAATCGGTATCCGTACTTTCCGAGCTGACAATAGCCTTGGTTCCCGCTTCTATTCTCCCTTTGATCTTCGGAAAAAGATAACTGTAATCAATTTGTGCAGTCGTAATCTCGTTCTTCGAATTATTTGATAATTGCTGAACAAGGGGTGACTGACCTGTTGGCACTTCAAAGGCGTCGTACCAGTATTGCTGGTAATATCCCGCAATACGCTCGTCGGAAAACCCCTGATTGGCATTCATCGAAATCTCGCCGCGATCATTCTTGAATTTATGCGTGACATTCAGATTCGCATCAAAATTTTGTCCGTAACGCGGGTCGCGGGAAATCCGATCCCAACGATTGTTAAGCACATCTTCCTCAGCATACAAACGATTCTGAAGGTCACCGGTCCGAACACGCGTATTCAGAGAACCTGTTGCCGAGAAGCCCAATACCGTTCGCTCACTAAAGTAAAAATCAGTTCCGAGCACCATCGAATGGGTTGATTTCAAATCAGTCCCTTCCCTATCCTGTTTCAAAACCGTGGTACTATCCGGAGTCACTTCACGGCTCAACTGGCTGTAATAGTTCCGGTAACCCTCGTAATAATTCAGCGAGTAATTGAAGTAGAAATTGAAACGTTGATTCCGGTAGCTCATTCCCAGATTGGCTTCGTAGAGATTGCCCGTTCCCGCGGTAGCCGAAACAAGACCGTTAAATCCTCGAAGTTTGTTACGCTTCAATACGATATTGATGATGCCCGAAGTACCGTCAGGATCATACTTTGCGGAGGGATTAGTGACCACCTCGATCCGTTCAATCGAATTGGCAGGAATGGCGTCCAGCAAACTTTGTCCATCGGTTCCGGTAAGAGTACTTGGCCGCCCGTCGATCAATATGGTGACATTGGCATCGCCCCGTAAACTCACATTCCCATCCTGATCCACATCAATCGAAGGAATATTGTTCAACACATCATTCACGGAACCACCTTTGACAGCGATGTCATCTTCCACATTGTAGACTTTCTTATCTATTCCGGTTTTCAGCACATCCAACGACCCGGCAGCCGTCATTTCGTCCAGGTTCACCGTAGCATCCGCCTTCATTTTGAAGCGAATGATCTCATCATTTGATTTTCCGGGCGAAAAATCAAAATCCCGGATCAAGGGCTCGAAATTCGCAAGCGTGATCTTCAGATAATAGCGTCCCTTTGGAAAACCATTCAATTCGAAAGCACCGGCAGCATCCGTGTAAGCTCCAACAACTACTGATGAATCGACAACGGAAAACAATCGCACCGATGCGAATTCCAGCACCTGATCTTCAGGTCCCGTAACAATTCCACGAATTCGTTGCGCACCTGCGTTGGCAGAAAGCAAGCAGGCTAGAAACAAGAAAACGATTCTCATTCAACGATTTTAAATTCGATCGCAGGATCAATCATTTTCACGACAGGACATCTGCCTGAAATGACCAGCAAACGTTCACGCATTTCATCCGTGAGATCTCCGTCAAAACGAATGCGCTTTTCGATGACATTTTTCTGATCTTCGGGAATACTGAGTCGAATATCCACATTCCAGAGATCCCAGCCCTTTCGTTCCGCATACATTTTGCAGGTGATGATCTTACAACTTGCAAGCGCGGAAAGCATTAATTCGGATGGACGCGGGCCGGTGTTTGCACCACCCTTTTCCTCCGGCTCGTCTGCAAGCCAATTAAATCCTCTCGTCGAATTTTTTACCTGGTAACCACTGACCAGGGATGCATCTACATATCTCATTAACCTCTCATTTTATCCAGCAGATCACTCAGAAGGTTCGCCTCGTCATCCGTCAGGTTTTTCGGAAAAATTTCCGTTTTCTTCAAGCCCACATCAATGTTTGCCAGCAATTTCAATCCTTTGTCCGTGATCTTCACGTAGACGACACGTCTGTCCTTATCGCAACGCTCACGGGAAATCAGCCCTTTATCGATCAACTTATCCATTAAGCGCGTCGTATTCGGCGATTTTTCCACCATCCGGTCCTTGATCGTGTTCACAGCCATCTTGTCTCCTGCTCCGCGAAGAATCCGCAAAATATTGAATTGCGGCATGGTCAGATCGTAGTTGGCCATGAACTTATTCGATATCAGTGCAAAATAATTTGCCGTGTACCGAACATTCACAATCGCCTTCATATTTGGCGATTCGAAACGGGACTGTATAGCGTCATCTATTTTCATATTTCAAATATATAAATACCATGGTAATAAATACACATAGCATAAAAAAAACACTGCGCCGGAATCCGTCCGATTTTGTCGACATACAATGAAATAGCTGGATTATTCGTATCTTGTAGGCGATTAAAACTGAATCGAATGAAATTAAAACTCTACCCGCTTTTTTTAGTGCTGTTTGCTGGGACAGTTTCAGCGCAGAACAACGGTAACGACAATGCCCCGGAGCAGAAGGTTTCCGTTAATTCACTTGGACAAACAGTGATCACTGCCACCCCGGCTTCTTTCAGAATTGTAACACCTTCAGTTCATTGGAACATGATTGATTCCGAAGATGAACTCGCAGAGCGAAAAGAAATGGAGGACGGACGTAAGGAGTTCTACATGGAAGGTTACGAAGAAGCTCTTCTTAAATCCCAGAACAGTCCTGCAGATCCTGTTGTTCAAAAAGAAATGGGATCACGTAAAATGCGGGCACCAATCGTAAGCTTTAACGGATTGAGCGGATCAGGTCTTCCACCGGATCCAACTGGTGCTGCCGGAACCGATTACTACGTGCAGTCTGTGAATACCAGCGTTCGTGTATACAACAAAGATGGTTCTGCTGTTCCGGGAGGAACGTTCAGCCTTGCTTCATTGTGGTCGGGTAGTACAAACATGGGAGACCCGATTGTACTGTACGATCGTCATGCAGATCGTTGGTTCATTTCGCAATTCCAGCAGAGCCCGAACCGTATTTTGATCGCTATTTCACAAACATCGGATCCGCTCGGAAACTATTACGAGTATTCATTTAACATGAACCAATTCCCGGATTATCCGAAGTACTCTATCTGGTGGGATGCTTACTACATGACTTCCAACTCGAACCAGACAGCTGTAGCGTTCGAACGTGATGCCATGATCTCAGGAAACCCATCTGCACAAGCAGTTATCATGAGCTTGCCGGGAGCAAACAGCTTCGGGTTCAAGAGTCCGCTTCCTGCTGATGCAGACGGAGACCTTCCTCCTGCCGGAACACCTTGTTACTTCTTCAACCTGGAAGATGACGCCATGACTGGTGTTAGCCAGGATCAGATCGAAGTTTGGGAAATGACTTGTGACTGGACAAACACTGCGAACACACAGGTTGTTACAAGTCAGCAGATTCCGCTTTCTTCATTCAACTCTTACTTCTCCGGAGGTTGGTCGAACATTGCCCAGCCGGGAACTTCCCAGGGGCTGGATGCAATCATGGGCGTGATCATGTTCCGTGCGCAGCACATGCGATGGACCGGCTATAACACAATCCTTCTGTCATTTGCTGCAAACCTTGGCAGCAACCGTTCAGGAATCCGTTGGGTTGAATTACGCGATGCCAACGACGGAAACTGGACTGTTTATCAGGAAGGAACGTACGCTCCTGATGCGACCAAAAGCCGCTGGATGTCAAGTATCGGAATGGATACCTGGGGGAACATCGGTATGGGATACAGCATTTCAGACGGATCAAGCACCTATCCAGGATTGGCTTACACTGGTCGTTTGAACGGTGACAATCTTGGTGATATGTCCTACGGCGAGCAGATTGCTATCGCCGGGCAAAGCTCTCAGACTTTTGCTGACCGTTACGGAGATTATGCTCACCTTTCGCTGGATCCTGACGGAAAGACTTTCTGGTACACCGGAGAGTACATGGGTGCGGGAGGAAATCCGAAAACACGTATCTTCTCGTTCAGCATCTATGATGAAGCAGGATTGGAGAATCCATACTACGCGAACCTCGTGATGAGTGCTTTCCAGGATGCATCAAACCTTCATGTAAAAGTGGAAGGTATCCATAACAATGAGACGGTAGAAATGAATGTTGTTGCAATGAATGGTTCAACTGTTCTTTCAGAGAAAAACGTTCAACCACTGAACGGTGCGCTCGACAAAACAATGGATATTTCAGCTTTGCAATCCGGAGTTTACTTCGTAAGCGTTGGAAACAAAAACTTCCAGGAAGTTGAACGAATCTTTATCAAGCACTAAGATTCCGAAACCAATAGAAATTGAAGAGGGAAGTTCGCTTCCCTCTTTTTTTTGCAATCAATTTATTAACAGTCGTTTGAACGCTCGAAATCATTTAGTATATTGGGATTGCTAAAACGCATACTCACTAAAACTCTAATGATGAAAAGAACTGTTGCCCTCTTCGCATTCGGTTTTTGTGCACTTTTTTCCAACGCACAACAATTCGAATTGCTCCAATCGACTGACCAACTCATACGGGTCAGCCATGAATTTACCGAATTAGCTCCCGGCATTACCTCTCTGAATTCCGTGTCCTACTGGGATATGGACAAAACGTACCGGGTTACATCAAAAAATGCGGGCGCTCCTTCCCTCCCGATGTTTAGCGAATCTGTTGTTGTTCCGAATACCGGAGATGTATCACTGGTGGTTGAATACGACGGCTACACCGAATATACCAACGTTAACATTCTTCCATCGAAAGGAAGTCTGAAGCGCAATGTAGACCCCAACTCGGTTCCTTATACTTTCGGTGCTGCATATAACACGAATGCATTTTACCCCGGAGCGCTTGCTTCAATGAGCGAACCATACAACCTTCGTAATACACGAGGGGTTGCCATTCAGGTATCTCCCGTTCAGTACAATCCGGTGACCGGCGTTGTACGTATTTATCACAACATCCGCGTTGGAATTGTGACCAATCCTGATGAAGCCGGAATCAATGAACTACCGGAAGATGCACCCGTCCACGATGCCTTCTCCGCTGTTTATGCTCAGCAGTATCTGAACGCGGAAAGCATTCTGGGCCGTTATACGCCAGTCGAGGAAGAAGGCGAAATGCTGGTGATTGCCGCAGACCAATTTGTGGATTTGGTTCAACCATTGGTCGACTGGAAAATCCAATCGGGAATTAAAACCACGCTGGTTTCCAAATCAGTTGCCGGTTCTACCGATACAGACATTAAATCCTACATTACAAATTTCTATAGCAGCAATCCTAACCTCGTGTTCGTATTGCTCGTTGGAGACCACACACAGCTTCCTTCACACACGTATGGAAACTCCGGAGGTGAACAATTGTGGAGTGACTCCTATTATGGACAATTGACCGGAGATTACTACCCGGAGCTGTTTGTTGGGCGTTTCTCGGGAACAACGACATCGCATATCTCAACGCAGGTTGACCGTACGCTCGAATACGAGAAAAATCCAGCATCGGGAGACTGGATGGAGAAAGCAATCGGACTTGCATCAAACCAGGGATCAGGAATCGGAGACGACGGCGAAGCTGACTGGCAGCACGCACGCAATATCCGTACAAAGCTGATGAACTTCGGTTATACTCAGGTTTACGAGTTTTACGATGGTTCACATGGTGGAGACGATGCCAGCGGAGATCCGAACTCTTCCATGGTAACAACTGCCGTAAATGATGGAATCGGTCTGTTCAACTACACCGGGCACGGAGATCAGAACACGTGTATTTCCGGAAACTTCAGCTCCACCAATATTAACGCAGCTACCAACAATGGAAACTATCCGTTTGTGATTTCTGTTGCCTGCAACAACGGTACTTTTACTTCGGGCACCTGCATTTCCGAATCATGGTCGTGGGCAACAAACAACGGAACTCCTACCGGTGCAATCGGTGCTTGCGGCTCCTCCATCCTGATGGCGTGGGCTGAGCCTATGCAAACACAGGATGAAATGACTGAGCTGATCACAGAAGCTTATCCTTCAAATCTCAAAAAGACACTTGGAGGATTGTTCTACAACTCGCAGATGAGCATGCTGGAAACTTACAACAACAGCAATACTGCGAAAGAGGTGATGCAAACATGGGTCTTCTTCGGAGATCCATCGACATTGTTCCGTAACAAGCAAACACTGACAATGGATGTTTCACACATCGGAAACGTTCCACTCGGAACAACTTCCGTAGATGTGAACTGTGATGTGGATGGCGCACTTGTAACAATCGTTCAGGAGGGACTGATTCTTGGCAAAGGACTTGCTTCCGGCGGAATGGCAACAATCACCTTCCCTGCCCTGGTTTCCGATCAACCACTGATCGTTACAGCTGTGAAACAAAACTACCGTCCATATCAGGGAGTTATTACCGTAGCGAATGGTCCTGCAGGCATCGAAGAATTGCTGTTCGACCAGGTGTCCGTTTATCCGAATCCGGCTACCGATGTGCTGAACGTATCCTGGAACGAAGGTCTTAATGTGGATCAGGTACAATTGCTCGATCTTTCAGGTAAACTGATCTCTTCCGCTGAAATCACAGGATCGGCTTCCAGTTTCCGCACTGAGCATGTTGCTCCGGGAATGTATATTGTTCGGGTGACTTCGTTGGGCACGGCAAAGACGTTTAAAGTAACTATTCAATAGTAACTACTATTACTTTCTAAAACTAAAACGTGAAGTCGCCTGGTTTCGGGCGACTTCTTTTATTTTTGGAACGGTTTATGTCTAACACAGGAACAAACTCAGGAAAATGAAAACACTTATCATCATACCATCCATCGCCCTGTTCTTTAGCTGCGGAACGCAGAAAGAACTGACACAAAACGCGGATGACTCCATCAAAGAAGAAACAATTACAGAAGAAACAGTGAACATCGACGCACAAGTAGATCCCATCATCAAAGAGGTTGTATTCGGGACCGTTCGCCATAGCGAAGCGTGCCTTTACATAGAGGCTGAAACAGCTCCGGGAGAATTGAAATCACTTTACCCTATCAACCTCGACACTGCATTTCAGGCTGAAGGCACCCGCATTAAATTCGAATTTACCTACAGCCGCGCAATGGTTCCAAAAGGATGCAAGGCAGAATACGCTGCCGTAGTCAGAAATGTGATCCTGGTTCGTGAAGGTTCGGAAGCAACATTTGAGAATAACTACCGCTATATCGGTACCGTCCATCTCACAGAGGGCGGCTGCGGAATATACATTGACGCCCTAACCGGTCCGGATACCTATAAGAAACTCTATCCGATCAATCTTGATGAACAATTCAAGGTAGAAGGAGCACGCATCAAGTTCGATTATGAATTGAGTCGCGCCATGATGCCGAGCGGATGTGATGCTGATTTCACCGTTACTGTCAGCGACGTGACCCGCATGCGGGAATGATCACTGCCACATCAGCCTGAAATTGTCGATTTCTGGTGCCTCGGGTGTGGAATAACGAACGGTGATATGATGCGTACCTGGCATCAACTGCAGGAAATTCCGGTCGTAATGCATTCCGAATTTTGAAGAACTCAACCACGCATTTCTCAGAAAGTGCGTGGTTTTTATTTCCACTACCAGCGTTTTTTCATCGGCATTAACGCCTGCAAGGGCCAAATCCACCGAACGCTCATGCGCCTTGTGATATTTACCGGTAATGTGATCGAAAGCCCGTGTCACCAATTCTCCACGATTGTCCCTGAACGAAAAATACAACACGCAATTCTGGTCCTTCCCCGACGGAAGCAAATCGGCAACATCAAGCAACATGTGCTGACCACCCCCAAGTGTATAGTGAAACTCCTTTTCGCCAATCAGACCCCCCGAGAGATCCCGAACTTTGCACTGCACAGCATATTCCAGGGTGTCCGGCGCATCCGAGATCAGATAATACTCCCGCTTGCAGAGGTCTTCAAACTTTTCAAGCACAGTGACATCGCGGTAGTCATCACGAATGCGGTACTGTAGCGCTTTCCAGTTCCCGAAATAATCAATACTTGACCAGGTAGGTGCCGGCCAGCAGTCGTTTAACTGCCAGTAAAGCGTTCCTCCACAACGGGGTGCATCCAACCGATGTCCCGCCACGGCCATACTCACCGCCAACGATTGTGTCAGTTGAGAAAAGTAGACAAACTCCTCAAAGTTCTCAGGAGTTCCATACAGGCGCTTCGCATGTTTCATGATCATATCATTGCCCACGTAGCTTTTCTGATGGTGTTTCATCACCTCCGAATTCAACTCCCAATCCTTTTCTTCTGAAAATGAACGAAGCGTATTGAATTCCGGGAAGCTCTGAAAACCATACTCGGCATTGAAGCGACCGATCTTCTTTCCGAAATCTTCAATCGGATCCTTTCCATGCCATACCCCCCAATAATGCTGAGAACCATGATTGTAGTATTCGGCCTTCCCCCAATTACTCAGTGGTGAAGTATGGATGTATGGAATATCCGAATACTGCTCAATAACCTCCGGAGCCAACTTCTTAAAAATACTGTCGTACGCAGCCTCTATCTCCTTTGCACTCTTGCCGTACAACCCGTACTTGATCTGAAATCCCCAGTTCCCCCAGGCGACTTCTACTTCGTTGTTCCCATTGAACAACACCACGCTGGGATGGGCAGAGATACGCGGCACCTGGTATTCGAATTCCCGGCGCACGTTGGCCAGGAAAGCAGAGTCTCCCGGATACATCGCACAGGCGAACATCAAATCTTCCCACACCATAATACCGAGCTCATCACAAGTTTCGAAGAAAACATCGTCAGGATAATATCCGCCCCCCCATACGCGCACCATGTTGAAATTTGAGGCATCCATTGTTTCCACCATCGAAACAACATCCTCCCGCTTCACGCGTGCGGGAAAGATCTCCTGAGGAATGTAATCTCCACCTTTGGCAAAAATGCGTCGTCCGTTGATCTTGAAATAGTAGCTGGTTCCCCATTGATCTTCTTCCCGAACCAACTCTGAGGTTCTGACGCCAAACTTCCATTCGAAAGCGGATGCTCCTTTCAGCTCAATACCATCTTCATGAGTAAGTTTTACGACATCCGTGTAAAGGAATTGTTCTCCCTGTCCGCGAGGCCACCACAATTCAGGATTTGCGATCTTCACCTTTCTGCGACCGATGCCTTTTTCAAAGCTCACCTTTTCTCCTCCGAACAGTTCACTGTTCCATACAAGAACCTCATCGTTGGGAACCGTCAATTCGATCAGAAACTCAACGGTGGCAGTATCTTCCTTTACTTCCAGAATATTTACAGACCGATTCGAAATCCGGTTTTCATGGTAGAAAACGAGCTCAGCCGGTGCATTAAATCCGATAGTATTCATTCGTAGCGCCCAATCCCAACCAAATTGATACTGAGGTTTACGCACATAAGGAGCAATCGGCGTTTCGCTTACGTCATTCGGAGCCGGAAGCTGGTAACCCACCTTTGCTTTCGTATCCTTGTGATAAATGACCGGCGGCGTGATAACAACGGTAATTTCATTCATCCCCACTTTCAGAAATTCCTTCACCTGAAAACGATGCGGAATGAATGCGTTGTCAGTCCGCGCAATCAGTGAATCATTGATATAAATCCGACCGTAGGTGTCCACCGAATTCAGGATCAACTCGAGATGATCGTATCCGAAAAAGCTCTCTTCGATAAACACCATGGATTTGAACTCCCACTCATGCTCTTCGATCCATCCGAATTTTTCCTCATTGGTTCCATAGAATGGGTCCGGCAATTCTCCGCTGGCAATAAGTGCCTCCTGAACAGAACCTTTCTTCCCAAGATCCATCCATTCGGCTTTCACCGGATGAAAGAAACTCCACTCCAATTCGATTTGTGCGCTTGCCATGCAACTCGTTAATAAAAAGATGAATAAGATCGCTCTCATCGTTTACCAGTTTCGGTCGAACCGGGCATCTACCAATTCAGTACCCTTACCTGTCGTAAGTGCAAAATTGAACCCGTTATACACCGAGTAGCCGCCATAATTTCCATGCTTATCCAACGCCAGAAAACCTACCTGTAGGCCCGTCAGATCTTCGTGCTTGGCGATAATACGCTCCACCGCCTCTTTACACGCCTGTTCCGGTGATTTCCCCTGCCGCATCAATTCCACGACTGTATGACTTCCTGCAATGCGGATCACAGCCTCACCAAGCCCTGTGGCACATGCCGCTCCTACTTCATTATCCACAAACAACCCGGCACCGATGATCGGCGAATCTCCCACACGTCCGGGAACCTTATACCCCCAACCACTGGTTGTACAGGCACCGCTCAGGTTTCCATTCGCATCAAGTACAAGCATTCCGATAGTATCATGATTCTCGTGATTGATCTCCGGTTTTTCAAAAACTTCCTTGTGCTCCTTCTTCCATTCCTTCCACTCCTTTTTCACTTCAGGCACCGGAGACTTCACGTGCTGAAACCCGTAATCAAGTGCGAATTGTTTGGCTCCCTTTCCAACCAGCATTACATGCGGTGTGTTTTCCATAACCGTTCTTGCCACTGAGATCGGATGCTTGATCCCTTCCAGGTACGCTACTGCCCCGCAACGTGAACGTTCATCCATGATACAGGCATCGAGAGTCACATGTCCATCGCGATCCGGACGTCCGCCAATACCGACACTTCGGTTGCTCAGATCGTTTTCAGTAACGCGTACTCCTTTTTCAGCAGCGTCAAGGGCCGTTCCTCCCTCGGTCAGCACTTTCCAGGCGCCTTCGTTGGCTTCCAAACCATGTTTCCAGGTGGAAATTACTATTGGTCCTTTTGTTCCTCCCTCCGTTGCGTTCAAGACAAGCTGCCCCGCTCTTGCAGGTTTCGTCATTGAAAGCACCGTACCAGCCAGCCCCAGTTTGAAAAAGGTTCTTCTTCGCATTTTATTCCTTGTTTTTAAGGTATTCTTTGAGCCATTTACGATAAACGGCCACATTTCGCTCGTGCTGACTACCTGATACCGCAAAGTTATGCCCTGATCCGCCGGGTTTACCACACATAAACAGGTAATCGACCTGAGCGGGGTGCAATACCGCCTCAATCACTTCCTGCGGAGGCAGGTTGATGGGACCGGGAGGTAAACCTGCATACAAATACGTGTTGTAAGCACAATCGATTTCCCTGTGTTTGTTCAACAAACGCTCAACACCATCCAATTGATCGCCCCAGCAAAACCTGAAGGTCGGATCCGACTGAAGCAACATTCCTTTATCCAGCCGGTTCAGGTAAAGTTTGGCAATGATTGGCCACTCCTCCTTCATCTGTGACTGCTCCGCATACACAATGCTGGCAACCGTAACCGCCTGCGAAGGATATTTCAATCCTACCGCCTTCAATGCATTCATGCGATCTTCGTTCCAGAAAGCTTTGAATTTTTGCGCCATAAAGGCTACAAATGCTTCTGCGTCCGTGTCAAAATACATTTCGTAGGTTGCGGGAAGAAACAAAGCCGGAACCTGCTCGCGTGAGAAGCCGTATTTCTTCAATGTTTCCGCATTGTAGATGAAGTCAACGATGGAAGCACTGTCCGCAAGAATACACTTGCTGATATTCGATCCGACGTCCTCTATGGTCCTACAACGATTAAAGACAACATTCACTTTCACCTCGGCCTTCCCGTTTCCCTCTTCGTCCTTCACAAAACCTTCTACGAGATCAGGAATACGGGTTCCTGTCAGAACCACGTACTTTCCGGCTGCAAAATTGGTCGTATCGAGATTCTTCTCACTGACATACGCCCGAATGGCGTCGTCGTTACTGACAACTCCTTCGTCGAGCAACAATTTGATCAAGGTAGACAGATCCAGATCCTCACGGAGCAATAACTTCACTTCCGAAGTATTGATCGTTCGGGATTCTCCACGCCACCAATCCATAAGATCCCTCCTGAACGTCCAGACAGTCAATGCAGCAACCCCAAGGATCGCAACTATAATGATTCGTTTAACCATTTTTCAAAAAGCAATGCTTTAATATACACACCATCCACGAAATACGATTCATCCGTTTCGCCAATTTTTCTATATCCCAATTTTGTAAACACGTGTAAACTAGCCCCGTTAGACGGAAGAATTCCACTCAACAACCTTGAAAGGCCCAATTCCCGTGCCTGTTCTTCCAATAAATGAAGTGCCTTTCTTCCAATGCCACGGTTTCGTTTTTCTTTGTCCGCCACAAGCACTCCCACTGAGGGCTCCCCTTTCTCAAAATCGATTCCGGTAAGATCTACCGCGCCAAGTTGACGATCGTCTTTACTATCACAAATGATCCAGCGGGTTTGCTTTGCCTTGCGAACGTCCTGCAATTCGTAGATCAAATTCACAATATCAAACAACATATAGGGAGTTTCATTCTGCTCCATGTTCCACCCTTCAACATTGTTCTCCCAGTCCAACACATGATATGCATCGTCGATTTCCACGGGGCGAATATAGATCGATAGATCAGCTTTTTCGGGCAAGCTCATTCAGTCGTTGATGTATAGTCTGCGTATCGTATTCGGGAATTCCATTGAACCCCTCCGGAAGATGAAACCCAAAGACTCTTTTTACTTTATCTTCTACAAACAAGCGGTCCAGAAGTATTGAAAGTTTGGGAGCTTCCGGGATCCTTAAAGCCTCCCTGACCGGAAACAGACAGGTCACTTCATCAGGCACTGCTTTGTCGTGCATCGAAAACACCTCCGGCAACGATTGAAGTTCTGTTTGCAATTCAAAGCACAACGTCGGAATCTGCTTTCGCTGCAATAATTCCAGCAACGACTGAACAGCAATAGCTTCGTCCTTTCCTCCAACTTTCAGGCTGAAATAAACCCCTTCATTCGAAATGCCTACATGCGGCGGCACCTTATCTGCATGCCACACCCAAAGAAGCGGAGCATCAGTATTCAATTCATCCGCACTTCCCGAAACTGCCCGACTCCAATCAAATGGTGATATCAATTGCTCCATCAAATACAAATTGCGCAGGACCGGATAACCAAATATCGTGATACCCGTTTCCGGAATCATCCGTGCGAGCCTCGATCTTCAACATCCCTCCCTTCGTTTCTACGAGAAC
>JBNKYR010000052.1:0-17541 GCA_050300995.1 Crocinitomicaceae bacterium
ATTCATTTGGACCTAAAGTAACTGCTCTGCCATTAATGAACTTACCTGGAAGAGTATTAAAATCATCTGGGATATATGATTCTTCAATTTTTTCTCCATTAACATCATACGTTGTGATTTTCATATCAACACCCATTTGCATTAATTTAAAAAACGCAATTTGGTCTTTCTCTAAAAATAGTGTGTACTGATGCGTTTCAGCAGGCGTAATCTCTGATGTAATTGATTTGCCTGCAGCAAGTTCTCCTTTTTGCGTTTGGGCCTGGGCTAAACTTATCGCAAAGCACATTATCAGCAGCAATGCCAATTTAAATGGTGTTTGATTCATAGCTCGTGTATTTATTGCACATAGGTTTTGTTGTGCGACCGTCATTCTATTTCAGACTTTTTAACCAATAACCAAAAGCATGATATACTGACAGCAAGCCGGTAAAAGGATGAAACATTTCGTGAATACTTAGGATCACCCCCCGAAACTAATACTTACAACGAGGCTTTTAATCCAAAAAAAGTTAAACGGTGGTTAATTGCGCATAATAAAGCCCCCTATCCTTCGCGATGCTACGGAAAGGAGCTTTATTTTCTATCCGATAGCCATTGCATGGAAGGTTTTGCTATGGCTGCATTTGCTTAAGCCGACTTCTAATTTGTTACAAATTTTAGTAGGCACATGGATCTAGATATCTGTTGTTCATTTTCGGTTGGAGATAACAAATAACCTCAACCGGATAACGTCTAACCAGATCAGTAAAAATCTAACTTTTAAAAACTCGAAAACCCTTTGAAAAACAACAAAAAAGCCACCCCAACAGGAGTGGCTTTGTGTCTGTGACCTCGTCAGGATTCAAACCTGAAACCTCTTGAGCCGTAATCAAGTGCTCTATTCAGTTGAGCTACGAGGCCGTTTGCGTGCCTGTTCGCAGGGAAATCCTTTGAAAGGCGAGTGCAAATATAATGCGTTTTTTCCTGACGCGCAATATGGATGCCGATTTTATTTATTTCAGGCAACAAACAGATGTGTTCCTGCAAACAAAAAAGGGAGCACCTTTCGCTGCTCCCTTCTGCATATCAATAAGTTTGCTTACTGTACGACCAATCGCTTCGTTTTGCGCTCACCGTTTACAGTCAGCTCTACCAGGTAAACACCGGCAGTCAGATCGTTCGTGTTGAGTTGAACAGTGGATGTTCCGTTCACTGATCCGTAGTTACGCTGAGCAAGTACCGATCCTGACATATCCAACAAACGGAGTTCAACGTCAGCCGTGCTGTTCATCATAATCTCCACGACCGCCTGTGTTGTAGCAGGGTTCGGATAGATATTGAACTGTACCCCCTTCTCGTTCTCTGCAACACTCGTAGTTCCCGGAATGCTTGAAACACCAGCATTGTCAATACGACCGTTCGGCGCAATGATCATTCCGATCACATGCATGTTTCCTTCATACCACTCCGCCGGAAGTATGAACGAGTATGTTCCCGAGTGAGTCTCACCAGCGTTCACTGTCGCAGGGAATACCGTACCGTCACCGGCAAAGGATGGCTCGATCGCACGGGCTACGTGGTCGTATACCATCTGAGCAGCAGGTACCGGGTTCGGCAGCGACTCATATCCTCCCATTACACCATTTGATCCTCCTGCATAATAGTTGCTTTGATTGAAAGCTGAAGTCGTACCGGTTACACCGTCTTCTGTCAGTACACAAGCTAACTTGTAGCTGCTGTTTGCCGCTGACTGGAATTCCGCATTTACGGTAACATCCAACTGACGTGTTGATGCGTTCCAGGTAACATCATTCGTAATGAAAGCCACCGGTGCCGTTTGCAAACGGCTGAAGAAATCATTGGACATTCCTGACGGGTCTACCGCAGTTCCACGGTCAACTTTTGCATTTGGAAAGGAAGAAAAGCCCATTCCGGTATCGTATTCGGCAACCGTCATTGTATCGCCATTATGCACGGCAATTCCAGCCCAGTACTGACCATAATCATTGCCATATTGATCCATGTAAACGGCTCCACGCGGACACCATCCACACCATGTTCCGGTACCTTCTTCACCAACAACCACTTTCCCTGCTGCAGGAACAACAGGGTCCACATTCACAGAAACCACATCGTTCGTCGGATCATCGTCCGCACCACCTGCGTTCACATTTGAAATGGTAGCAGTAGCTGTCATTGAACCTGCCACGAGTGGAACTGCGTTGGAAATGGTGACCTGCATGGAATTAGTAGATGCAAGGTTCGCACCGGTAACGTTCTCTACGTATTGGTTACCGTTATAATCCAATGTTACATCAAATGAATTCAATGTAGTAACACCTGAATTCACTACCGTAACAGTTGGATTCACATTCAATCCTGCAATATTTCCATTCATACTCAAACCTCCTGCATATGCATCCAGGTTCGGCAATGTCACGGTTTGATGATCAAACATCACATCGTCCACATAGAAGCTGTGTCCCTGAAGCGGATAAATGTCCAGCGCACCAATTGTTCCGATACCATTTGACCATGTACCGATTGTGTTACCATCGACCATCGCCTTCCAAATACCGAGTGTAAGGTTTGCTTCGATGCGCAAGGTAAACCAGGTTGCATCTGTGTAAGAACCGGTAGCAAGGTTGGCCGTAATCCCATCGTCAATGGAGATCATACCGTTACTCATGGTACAGTTCAACGCCCAGGTTTGTCCCGGAGTTTGCGTTGCCTGAAAATTGAAGTATGCTCCTGTTCCTGCAACCACATAAATTGCGGACTCGTAAGTGAACAACCCGTCAGAGTATACCTGACCGAAATCCAGGATCACGTCCTGAGGACCTCCACCGGATGTTGTGGAATTGAAGTAGATAGAGTTGGATCCTGTAGCAGCCTGGGCATTTGTTACCTGAGCATCGAGTGCTCCTCCTTCCACACCCGACCATGTTGACCAGTATGAGCCGTTCGGGCCGGGGCCGATATAATCTCCGACAGTGTATCCTTCGGAAGCTTCAAAGCCATCCGTAAATATCTGGGCATTTAATCCCAACGTTGAGAGGACTCCCAACATCAATAAAGTAATCTTTTTCATTTCGTGCAATCTTAGTTTAGAAAAATAGAAAGTAGCCCTAAGTTAGGAATTCAAGGGACCTAAAACGAAAGAATCCGAAACAAGTTCGGATTCATTGTTGTATTCTCAATCGTTCGAAAATGAACTTTGTCATTGGATTTCCGCACTGATTCCGCGGTCAAGCAGAGCCGTACACATCGGTTCCAGCTTCTCGAACGTACCGTGTTTTACCTGACATTTACCATTGTAATGGATGATGTAAGTACATTGTTCAGCCTGCAGCGGCGCATGCCTGCATACCTTGATCAGAGATTCGATCACGTGGTCAAACGTATTCACATCATCATTGAATACAATGAGGTCGCGTTGCTCTACAACCTCCTCCAGTACCAGTTCTTCAAATGCCGTTTGTTCCTGTCCCATTATTTTTCCTCCATTTCAATTTCGAATTCCTCTTCTTCTATCGCCTTCGCCTCCAATCCAAATTTACGAACATTGCCCTGTACTTCCGAAACTTTATTTGGTTCAACTCCATAAATTCTAAGGAGCATTCCTTCTCCATCCTTGCTGAATTCCTTGCGGTAATTGAATCGCATCAACCAGTCGATAAAATCCCCGGGAACCGGCGAAGTAGCCAATCGTATCTCTAGGATCGCGGAAGAATCCGGACCAATCTCTCCAGGGGAAAGGTATACCGTATCAATATCCTCCCGGAAATTCCACAAGCGTGGTAAATCGTCACGATCAGTATAGATGACGGACTTCACACGCTTGTCTTTCGCGTCGTAGAAGAAATTACCCTCCGCGTTGTAACGATTGAGAACATCACGCGGGAATTCCTCGAACTGCTTGCGTGTAACGATCTGAATGTACTCATCTACGTGTTTTACTTCCACAGGAACTACACTCTCAGTACTTACCGTATCGGTTCGCACCGGCTGAACGGCATTGGTTTCCACCGCTTCGACCACATTAGCAGCCGCCGCAGCCTCAGCCTTTTCGATTTCAGACTGAAGAATTGAAGAGCCATTCTCGCTGAGCAGACGTCGTGCCTCCGCCAGGGTAATACGCTCTCCTTTATAGTAAGCTGTAACAAACGCTCCCTTCACTCCGGCATCCAGTGCTTCCTGACGTCGCGGAAGCGCGTCTTCCACGGAATCAAACATTCCGGAAGCATAACGAATCTGACCATTTGGCAAACGAATGGTCATCAGATCCGGCAATCCGTAGGTATATTCAGGTCCAACCGGACGATTGAAGACCCCGATCTGAACGGTGAAAAACAATCCCTGCTTGATCTCAATCGGATCAGCCTCTGCGGCGCCCGGAGCCTGATTGTATGTGTGTTCAGGAACTTCCTGCACTTCGTTGGTCAAAGGTAATCCAAGCGTTTCCGCCGTTCTGGTGGCGACTTCCACCATCAGTTCATTGGTTCCTTTCGGTACACATGTGCCTTCCTGTTCCCTGCGGCGTGCGTCTCCGAACTGAATACGCTCGCCATCGCAATACGCCACGACAAAGGCATCGGCATATCCCAGTGCACGAATCTGCTCGCGGGCATTTACAACGGCATCGCTGTTATTGAAGTAACCGGCCATGTATCGCGTGATGTTCGTACCATTGATCTTTTCCCCCGATACAGGATTAAACTCTTTGAACAGATCCTGCGGAATTGGTTTGGCAAAGGCTCCGATCTGAACACGGTACACCAAACCGCTCGGACTAGTCACACCAACAGGAATCGGGTTCTCTGCGGAGTAAGGACTGGTGCCCTCAGCGTCAATTGCCAGACCGTCTGCCGGAAGCTGGATCAATGCCGTCGCCACCGCCAACGTCTTGATCGGTCGCACTCCTCGTATAGCCAGGTTTTGTATTCTCATCGCTTCTTCTCCATCGGATGGCAACGCCTGATCAGCAGCATACTTTCGCTGAACCAGTTCAATCGACAGGCGATCGATGTCGGCTTGCAAGGCCTTGATACGTTCCACGCCCAGTCGAACCTCTTCATTTTCCGGATCTGTGACCGGATTGGAGAGCAACTGGTTGACATGTTCCCGCTCCTGCTGGATTTCAGTTTCCAAGTTAGCAATTTGTTGCTCCACCTCCAAAGCTTCATTGGCCAAAGTATAGTAACGCTCATATTCCTCACTGGCAGCTACAGACCGTTCTTCGTTGAAGCTCAATTCTTTTTCCAGGGCAACATCATTCACAACAGGTTCGCGTGTAGGCAACTGTAACAATCTGGTCTCCACTTCCTGCAACTGAAGTTCAAGCGTGGTACGTTGCGAGAGAAGAGTCGCTTTCTGGGTTTCGAGTGCCGGAATTTCCTTTTTTCGTGCATGCTCTATTTCCTTTTCTACCCGCATGATCTCGGTATTCAACTCTCCGATCCGTACGGTGAACGTCCTTCGTCGCTGCTCCAGTTCCTCGCGTGTCAGCAGGCTCACCTCGCTTTCACTTTCGACCTCCTTTCGTTTCTCATCCGCAATGGAATTTCGGATATCGTTGTTCAGTTCCTCCTGACGGGAAGCCGCTTCTTTCAGCAAGTAGTTGCGCTCTTCCGGAGATCGCGCTTTTTCGGCCTGGGTCAATTCTTCTTCGATCGAAGCAGCCTCCTGTTCGTATTGATCCACAGTACGACTTACCTGCGGATCACCCTCATTCGACAACGACGCCAACTGGTTCGTTAAAGCTGTATTTTCTTCCTGAACCCGATCAGCCTGTTCCGAATATAATTCGTTCTCGCGTTCCGTTCGATCCTCCCGGACCCCTCGTAATTCTTCCTCTATCTCCCGACGATCCTCTCTACTGAGATTCTCTTGATTCAGGGACGCACGCAATTCCGATTCACGTGTATTCAATGTAGCGAGCTCCGGGTCATTTTGTGGTGTCCGGTTTGCAGTAGAGGCAATCGCTGATGACTCCAGTTCACCCAAGGTCACCGAAATGCGTCTGCGCTTCTCCTGCACTTTTTCAAGCTCCTCCTCCAACCATTTCAACTGTTGAGCTGCCTTAATATCTTCCGGATGTTCCGAGGTTTGCTCACGCACTTTTTCAATATTCTCAGTGAGCTGCGTTTCGTAATACGCCAGCAATTGATCCTGCACGGTAAGTTCACCTTTGGTAGTTGGTGACTGCTCCAATGGACTCTCTCCGGGGCCAAGGATTTCTTCACGCAAAGTTCCGATGTATGTATCCTGCGTTTCAACTGTTTCCACCACGGCCGTTGCATTTCGCGCCTGTTCCTCACGAGCTTCACTTTCGCTCATGGCCTGATGAAGCACACCCAGTTCCAGTTCAGCTGTCACGGAATAGCGTCGATCGAGTTCTCGCTCCTTCTCGCGAATGGCTTCGGAAAGACGTTCCTGCAATACATCCTCGCGATTGGCAATGTCATCGTTGCGGGTAGGTGCCGAAGATCGTTCAAGTTCTCCGATGTCTACACTGTAGGTTCGATCCACTCCACTCACAACCTCCGAAACCTGTTCTGGAGTAACCTCCCGGAGTGCTTTCAACTTTTGCTGATCCACCACCATTTCCTGCTCACGAATCATTTCAGCAATTACACGTGCCCGGGCTTGCAATTCAGCGTCTTCAGGACTACGTTCTGCCTCTCGATTGATCTCTTCCTGCTTTCGTTGCAACTGAGTAAGGTAGTTGTTCTCCAGATCCAGCAGATCGCGTTCCTTTTCAAACGGTGATGCTGCAGAATTTTCAATGGCTTGCCGCGCCTCCGGATCTACCTGACCTACTTCAGTGACAAGGTTATCGCGAACTTCTGCATCGTTAACCGAAGGAGGAGTGCTTTGCAAGCTGGCCAGTGTATTTTCACGTTCCGTGATCCTTTCCTCCTTTTCAGCGAGAATGCTCTCCAGCATTTCCTTGCGTGCAATAGCCTCGGCATCTTCAGGATCGGTCTGTAAAGCCCCGTTCAGAACATTCAGATCACTGCGGATCGACTGTACCAGTGTTTTATCCTGCTCCTGAAGGCGGGTCAGTTTTTCTTCCTGCGATAGTTGCGGATCATTCTCAATAGATGTAAGCGCTGACTGATAACCTGGCACCAATTCTTCCACAACATCTTCCACCGACAATGCTACATCTGCCGGCTGCGTCGTACGGAGCGTTTCGAGTTCTGATTCTCTTTGTTTTTTGTCTGCTACAAAAGCCTGACGAACTGACTCCAACTGTTGGAGCTCCGCCTCCAATTGCGGATCACCACCTTGCTGCAACTGCTCGTCGATCGTGTTTATGCGGGTGTCAATGTCTCCGATTGTGGTATTTGCCAACGCAATCTGCCGCTCCAATTTTTCTTCAGGTGTCAGCGCATCATTTTTACTGATTTCCTGAATGCCAGCTCCGTATTCTTTCTGGAGTTCCTCTGCCACGTGCACGTCTGCCACTGAAGTACTTTGTCCACGCTCCTTATTATCCTGCTCAAGGGTCGCTTTAAGCTCCTTCAGTTTTCGTTCTTCTTCCTGTTGCTCAGGCGTGCGACCATTTTGCCCCGCAGCACTTTCAATGGCGTTCAGTCGTTCTTCGATATCACCAATCACCTGATCATTGTGCGCCATGACCTGCTGGTTCTTTTCCTCGTTCGAAAGTGACGGATCCTGCAAAATTTCGGCTTCCCTTGATTCATGCTGCGCACTGATCAGGTTATAATCTTCCGAACCGGCGACGTAATCCGGGTTCAATTCAGGATTTGATGACTCCAGTTGCGCAATCTCCTTCTCCACTGTGCTGGAAGACACTTCCGATTCCGCTTGTTTCGCTTCTTCGACCGCCTTCTTCACCTCTGCCATTGTTGGCTCCGTTCCTGCCTCCTCCAGCATCGCTTTCTGTAATGAGGCAATGTTGCTATCCACTACACTTAACTCTTCAGCTTTCGCCGCAATGGATTTTGAGGTCGAAGCCAGCACTTCCTCCACCAATGCCAATTCTTCTTCCTTACTCTTGATCTCACCCCGAATTCGCTCGGCGTCTTTCTTTTTCGCATTGATGAGTTGATTATCCAACACCCGGATCTCCTGCTCCAGACGGCGTTTTTCCGACTCCATTTCCCGCTGCTTTTGGTTCAGTCCATCGATTTCCTCTGTCAGCGAAAGACTCTTCTTCACCATCGCATTCACAATGGCATCCGGTGATTCGTTCCGCGATTTATTGATGATATCCTTGTTCCGAGCCAGCAATTTCAACGCTTCCTCTTCCTTCTCACTTGCCATCAATGAATTGAACTGGCTTTCGATCATCTCTATCTTTCCGATTCCCGATTCCGAAGGTCGCTGGATCGTATTCATTGCCTGATCACGAAGGTCATTCAACCCGGTGATCACATCGGCGACATGTGCTTTTTCCACCTCCAGCGATTGGATCTGCTGCAGCAACTGATGTTTTCTGGCCGGATCACTTTCGCTATCGGCAGCCTTGCGAAGTTCTTCAATCTGCGCATCAATTCCTGCAAGTTCTTTGGATTTCGAAACAATTTCCGAATTCATGTTCGCTTCGATACGCTGTGCCTTTTCGATCTTCAGTTTCTCGGATAGCGTCAATTCCTCCAATTGATCGCTCACTTCCCCCATGGTCATGTCCCGAAAGCCCATTTCCGCCAATACTTTGTTGCGATCCTCCTGAGCATCCAGTTCTTTCAGGTCGAAATTTCCGACATTGACATCCAACTCAGCTTTCTTGCGGATTACCTCTGCAATCAAAGCCTCTGCCCCATCCACGCGTTCATCGAAGAGATTGACGATTTTTACGGTTTCCTGTCCGTTCACGGTTGTGTGTACCGCTTTCTGTTTCAACGGGCGGAATTCATCCAGGAACGGAACTTCCACCAGAAATTTATACACGTCTTCCTTTCCTCCTACCTGAACTTCATAGTTGTACTTTCCGCCTTTCGGGAAGACGAAAGAATACTTTCCTTGTGCATTCGTACGAATCTTCCCAACTTCCTGACCATTGCTGTTCGACGTAACAGTCACGGTCATTTCTTTGTTGTCCGGATTGATCTCCGAGAGGTAATCGCCCATGATAATGACTTCCTGGATCGGAACACGGGCCACACGCACCCGGTACACATGCAGTTTTCCATCCTGACTCTGACGCGCCGAAGCGAAATAGGCACTTTTGTTCAGTGAATCAACAATGTAGAACAGATCATCGTCCGGAGAGCTGATCGCAAAATCAACATTTTCAGGTCGACCGAAGGAATTGTTATCCGGGTTATACACGGAATAAAATACATCGAATCCTCCCATGGAATTATGCCCCTTTGAACTGAAATACAGGTAATCGCCACCTGGATGCATGTATGGAAAATCCTCGTCTTCCGGCGTATTTACCGCTCCGGGGAGCAATTGCGGCATTCCCCAGCTTCCGTCCGGTAATCGTCGACGAACATAGATATCCAAGCCATTCTCGCCATTGTCGCCGTAGCTTGAGTAATAAATGGCTTTCGCATTTTGCGGAAAATGGACAATGGGTACGTGGCCCATCTTCTTATCATATTTCGATTGAAAATCCGCTGATACCAGAATAGTTCCCCCGATAGATTCCAGGTTATAGAGCCGGAAGAACTTATCGTATTCAATTTCCTTCTTCTCAGAAACGATGATGTCCGTAAAGGTCGACAGTAACTTCTTTCCGTTGTCACACATCTGAAGCTCCCTTTCCGCATCGTAACGTTGATCCTTCTTCTCCCGCTTCTGCAAGTATTTCTGATAGCTCTTTTTAGCATCCTCGAACTGATAGTTCAGATGCAATGCACGACCGTGAAAATAAAATGCCCGGGGATCAATACCTTCTGTGCTCACCGCCAGATTCAGATAGCGGATGGCTTCCTGTTTCTTGTTCGAATTAAAGAGCAGACAGGTTCCGTAGCGGAAGTTGTAGTCGGCATCCCTGGGATGCAGAGAGAGCAGACGTAAATACAAAGAGGTAGCCTCCACGTATTGCTCCTCCTCAAAAAGCTTCTCCGCGTTTTCTTTGATCTCATCTTCGGTCTGCGCGAATGAAAACATCGCAAACACAAAGAGAAACAAGACAGACATGCTATGTCTCAGGAACCACATTATTTATTCACGCACCTGCATTTTGCACACCCTTGATAATACGCTTATTTCTTAAAAAGGTTCATCCTGTTCTCCTCCCCTCGAATCAGGCGTCCGATGTTCTTCCTGTGTGCGTAGATCACAGCCAGCGACAATACAATGCAGAAGGCAAGCAACCAGGGGTCCGTACTTTTAAAAACCAATGCGATCAGCAATGGAAAAACGATGGCCGCAGTAATGGCCCCCAGGGATACAAAATTGGAAATAATGAAAACGATCAGAAACAATCCAAGACAAATGCCGGCCGCCGTCGGATGCACACCAATGATCACTCCCAACGATGTTGCAACTCCCTTACCTCCGTTAAATCCGGCAAATACAGGTAACACATGACCGATCACCGCCAGTAAGGCGCAAACCAGTTTCACGTGTAGCAAGTGTTCAGATTCCCAATCACCGACTCCTGCCAGAAAAGGAAGCATTACGGCTGTAAATCCTTTCAGAATATCAATCGACAATACGACGATCCCAGGTTTCTTCCCCAATACCCGGAAGGTATTTGTGGCGCCTGCATTCTTGCTCCCGTGCTCACGGACGTCTATTCCGTATCTGACCCGCCCCAACCAAACGGCTGTTGGGATTGATCCTAAAAGGTACGCTATGCCGCCAAAGAGGATAAAATCGATCATTCCTGCCCGAAGAACTCCATGAATTTCACGAGGAAAACACTATTGGTCGTTGCTTCGTATTTAAAGTTTTTCTTCTTGCGTTTGTCTTCTTTCAACTCCGTGAGGGCGGTATTCAACTCCTGATCTCCTGTTTTGATCCGCAGTGTACCGTCCTTTTTCTCCATTGCATAATGGTAAAAATAATCACGTCCGCCAGGAATATTCAGGTAAATCATAAATTTATCCGAACCCGACCTGGAATATGTCTGCTGGAAGAAGGCCTTGAAAGGTACTTGTTTGAAGACTGGCTTCCCATACATGCTTACCAGTGTAGCCGATTCCAATTGAGAGATCAAGCCCTTATCCTGGAAACGTTTATCGTCAAACGAACTCAAACGAATACCGGTGATCGTCATCGTTTTTTCCAGTCCGTCCGGCAAACGTTTTACGACTCCTTCCCGCACGTACTGATCTACAACCTTATCGGCCTCTTCACGTCCGTCCCACTCCACAATTGCCTGCTCCAGGGTATTGGTTGCCCAGTTCGACTCCATTGGCTGAAGACCTTCCACCTCATTCACACGTGTTGCAATATCCTGGAAAATGTTCTTCTCAACAGGCATATCGAAACGAGCTGTCAGGTTCATGGATGTTTCACCTGTTGCCTGGTTATAGTTCACAACACCAACGGCATCCACCACGACATCTCCATAATCCATCCCCAGGGAAACCACACCATCACCGTTCATAGAACAGCTTTCCGTATGCAAGGCAATATAGTTCCCCTTCTCCTTGCGGTTGATCAATTTCTCTTGTGAAGCGATCTGGAATTCCCGCGACAAAGCGTCGTACTGCAGGTAACCGCTGGACGTAATCACAATCGGATCTTCCGGTGAGATCAATGCTGAAAGGAAAGTCGGATAAAGTGTCAGACTGTCCGTTGACGGGGAATCATGCCATACAATTCCTGCAGAGATCGGATTGCCTTCCAGGTCCTTCATCTGGTTCGTTACCGGGATCTGGATATTCTTCGGATCAATTTCCGAGGTAAAGGCCATCCAGTTACGATCGAATTTTTCACAACCGTGATTGATTCGTGTTGCTCCTGAGAACGTAATGAGCGGAGTGGCCGCACGAACCGAAACATCTCCGTAGTAATCGAACTCCTTGCTAAGTTTGAAATCCATATCACTGGCAATCTTTCCTGAAGCACGTGTCTGATACGATGTATCCAGTCCGATCTTCTCCATGACAATATAGGTCAATGTACTGTCCTTGTCGTAATACGGATACTTACCAACGGCTGAATAATCCCGGCGCGCTTTGATCTCAACCTCGGCTTCCTCAAACTTGTGGTATTCCGTTACGTAACTGGCAACGATCCTCGCATTGGTCAGCTTGTCGATCTTCGCCTTTTTACGGATGATCAGTTTCATACTATCCGGATAGATACGGGCATCGGCAATGTCCACATATTCGACCTCATTACAGAAAATGGTCTTTTCTTTCAGGTCGAATTTAGCCTTTGGCGCCCGGAACTGCAGCGAATCCTGTTTCGGATGCGTGGAGTAGAAGTTCGGACCTACAAGGTCAACTCCCTGATTGATACTGATTTCACGCTCTCCCTTTTTCTGCATTTCGATGGACAACTCATCCATCAACCAAACGAACATGTCCATCTTACACATGTACTGGTTCACCGGGAATTCTACCACGGACTCACCCTCATTTGAATGAAACTCTCCTTTTCGGTCTTCAAAGGAAATGTGTGCCCGGACATTGTCCGTTTTAAAGGCCAATGGATCTTCATCCCCCTCCATCGATTCGTTCTTGAGATTAAACCCGGAGGTATCCGCATCGATGACATGGCGCTTATATTTGAAATTATCTGAGATCACGGTGGCCGTTACGAAGGTCATCATCCCTCGTCCGCTCATCCCTTCCGGTCGTACAAATGCCGTTCCCCGCATTTTTGCTTCACTTCCGAAGAATGACATTTCATTCTTTGGTGTAGACTGCGCCTTGAGTACTTTTTGAGCAGGCACATACGTAATGTACGCATCTTTTGCCGTGACGTCAGGGAATTCAACCCCCTTGTCGGAAGGACGGTTCACGAACTGCGCTATTCCCACAGTTGAATCCGGCAGGAAACTCAGGGCTTTCGACTCCGCAGTTGCATTGATATAATTGATTGTTCCGGCCCCCTGCAAACCATTGTTCGACAACACGATCTTATTGTCATACTTGGCATCGGTTCCATAGAACGTATAACCTCCCGCCGGTGCTTTCGTGGAGAACCCGAACGAATAATCCGGCATGATCTTCACCTGCTCTTTGATCTTCGGGAAGATTCCGGCCGAGGTCAGTTCACCATCCAGACGGAAAGCACTTTCCTTAAATGTATTCAGGCTGTCCTTCTGGAATGGGAAAACAGTATAATAAAATCGGGTGCTGTCGTATACCCCCCGGTAGATATCCTCTGAGTTGTAGAAAATCTTACTCGAATTCTCCGCCTTGATCTTCGGATAGGCATCAAACCCTTTCTTGTTTCCTGAGCGGTTTCCCGGATCATCAATAAATACCTTGCCCGTCAATCCTGACAAGCTGCTCACCATCGGAATGGACCTCGGCCCGTCCTCTTTACGTAAGGGACGAACGCGGAACAATGACTCTTCCGTACTCAACAGATTGACCGTATACGAATCATAATCGAATTGCGCTGCCTTCGAATTAATTTCCATTTTTCCGATGTTCAACCATCCTGCAAAATTGAAATTGCGATTCTTCTTCACCTTTACTTCGGCCTTTTCCGGGAAAACGACCGCATTTCGCTTCTGTGAAACAACAACCCGATCTACTGCAGAAAGGTCCAGATCAAGCGTAGACAGGCTCATCGACCCGAAATCCTTCATCACACGACGCTCTTCATTCTGCTTCCGGAACATCTCCTGCAAAGACTGTAAATACGGGTCGTTCTTAATCTGTTCTTCGGAATATCCTTTTAATTCTTTCGGGCGAAGGTCACTTACAAAAACGATATTGTCATAGTCGATCTTTCCAGTCTTCGCTTTCACGAAGGTTTCCATTTTCTTGTTAACCGTGACCATTTTGCGTTCTGTGTCATACGAAATGAATCCCATATTCGACAACTGCAGCAGCGTCGACTTGGCCTGCTCGATTGTCAGTCCCAGCGCCGATGCCGCCTTCCCTTCGTTGATCACAAATTCGTCGTATTTGTAACAGTACCCCCAAATGGAAACCAGTGGATGGTTCGTGGACATCCCCTGCAAACGATCGTAAACTTCCTCATTGAAATAGGCAGTGGATTCAAATTCAGCTACACGCTGTTCCTGGCTCGTTCCGAACTCATACGTAAACAAGAGATTCTCAGCACCGATATCCCATGCGATCTTCGGTACGTACATATCAAGTTCGTGATAGGAATTTCTGAACGGAGCTTCTCCGATTCCATTCCTGGATCGTACCATTTGAAGCACTTTCTTCTCCAGATCATAGGTAAAATTGATCCCCGGATGGATGATCGAGTCACCAGTCTTCAGGTACATTGAAAAATCTCCGGGCTGTACAGAAACCCGTTTCGGAGAAATGAAGACCTGTGTTGCTCTGACCCTTACAAAGGTTGCTCCGTCTTTCTTGTAGCTGATCTGAGCGCGTTCCTCATTCGTTCCCATTCCTACAAAACTGGACCCTTGCAGAGAAAAACCTCCCACGTAATCCATATCCTGTACAATGTCCTTGATCAACAACGTTCGCTCGAAAGACAGGAATTGCGGATAAATACGATCTTCTTCCCTATTGATCGTAAAGGCACGATCATTCATCATTCCCATGATCGGCTTGTCGAAATACCTTGAGGTAAGTGCCACCGTATCCACACGCAAAGCCGATGTCTTCAGGGACAGATCGTATTTTTTCAACTCCACGAAGGTCTTGTTAGGATCCAGCCCAACCTTTTCCCAGGTTACTTTTCCGCCGTCTCCTTCCCATTTCTTCAGCACCGGATCGTACGTTCCCGAAGTATTGATTACCACAAGGCTATCCAGAATAGCACCGCCGTCACCTGAGCGTTTGCTTTGTACACGGCAGGCAAGGTTTCCTCCTGCAAAGCGAATAAACGGTTTGTCATCGTACTCAAATGAATAAGTCCCCCCATTGTAAAACCAACTAAAATTGGAGGAAGCCGAGAGTCTTGATTCCCCAAAGAAACCGGAAGACATTTCGATAAAATCCTTGAATTTCTTTACGTTTCGGGCATCCAGCATTTTATCTACTGAACTGTGCCATGCTACATAACTTTCTTTGGACTGCTTGCCACGTACAAAGGCACTTACGGAATATACGTAATCATAGATCTCGGGATAAGGATCCAGGCGCTTGGTCACCATCAGATTACAGGTTTCCACCATCTTGGCAAAATAGTCATCCGGAAACGTTCCTGATTCCAGCAAGAGCTCCGGGAATGTGTTTTTGGCGAACTCATGGAATTCACCCTTTCCGTAATCGCTCAGGGATTTCTGAAATTCTTTCACAAACTTTTCGCGGTTGTTTGAATAAACCTGTTGCGACCATGCGCTCCCCGCCAATACCAGCAATACTCCAAGTAGTAATCCTCTCATTCCCATACGTTCTTATTCATTCGTTTTGACCAACCTGATCGCCGCCCATTCATCACGCGACAATACTTCCTGCTTCCGGAGACCAAATGGAGCTGCAAATTCGAGCAGTTCATCCACATCCGAAGTAAAAAAGCCACTCAGCAACAAAATTCCTCCCGGAACGAGCAATTCCGAATACCGTGCCATGTGCGCCTTGAGAACATTTTTATTGATGTTTGCTACAATCAATCCGAAATTCCCTTCGCTCACAACATCAATGTCTCCACATATACATGAAATGTCGCGACACCCGTTCGCGGTTACATTTTCAATTGCATTTTCTACACTCCAGTCTTCTATATCGACAGCTAAAATCTCCTTAGCCCCTAATTTCTCAGCCACAATTGCAAGAACTCCTGTGCCGGACCCCATGTCAAGTACCCGTTCCGGCATTTGCTCCAATTCAAACATCGCTTTGGTCATCAACCAGGTTGTCTGATGATGCCCGGTACCAAACGACATGCGCGGTTGAATCACTATTTTCATGCCATGAACGGAGGCTTCATCATGAAAGGGCGCAATAATGGTCGCATACGCTTCCACCTGCACCGGTTCAAAATTCGATTCCCAGGAAGCATTCCAGTTCTGGTACGGAATTACTTCCTTCTCCACCTTTACACGAATACCTTCTTCCTGCCGTAATACCGTTGCGTCCATTGCAGCATCCACATCCACCGTTGCATCGGCATAAGCCTTAAACCCGGTATCGGTTTCCACAAATCCGTCAAATCCCAAATCCGCCAGTTGCGCAATCGCAATCTCACTCCAGGGGTCTTTCGGTTCGATGTCTACAGTCAGTTCAAGCGTATCCATTTAAATCGCGTTAATGATTGCACAAAACTCTTCTGCTTTCAGGGAAGCTCCACCAATCAAACCGCCATCAATATTCGGGCAGGCGAACAATTCTTCTGCATTGCTTGCCTTGCAGCTGCCACCGTATAAAATGGAAACCTCCGCTGCTGTTTCCTGATCGTAATGTGTTGCAATCCAACTGCGAATTGCGGCGTGCATTTGTTCAGCCTGCTCACTCGTTGCCGTCACCCCGGTTCCAATCGCCCAGATCGGCTCATAGGCGATGATCGCTTTTTTCATCTGCTCTGCCGAAAGGTGGAAAAGACTTTCTTCCAATTGCTGTTTCACAAAAGCTTCTTCCTTTCCGTATTCTCGTACTTCCAATGGTTCTCCACAGCAAAAAATGAACTCAAATCCTGCATTCACAGCAGCATCCACTTTTTGTTTCAACAATTCATTATCCTCTCCAAAATATTCGCGACGCTCACTGTGCCCGATCAAACCGATAGAACCTCCGACACTGCGCACCTGCCCGATCGCAATTTCACCGGTAAAGGCGCCCGAAGATTCAAAATGAAAATTCTGAACGCCGACATCGAATTTCCCACGATTCATGCGTGAGATGGGCAAAACATACAAGGCCGGTGGAAACAAAACCACTCTCGCAGCGCTTTCTTCGATCTGTTCATTCAGTGCGTCCACCAAAGCAAATGCTTCCGGACTTTCAAGGTTCATTTTCCAGTTTCCTGCAACAATTTTTCTGGCCATCAGTTGAGATGTTTTGATGTAAATGATTCTTTCGTAGGCGTGGAACGATACGGATACTTCGCCTTCACCACTCCTTTTTCGATCACCATAAGCGATGGATTCGAACGCGTAATTGCTTTCAGTTCGGTTCCGTCGTTTACGAAGAATGGTGCGAAGAACTGATGTTTTTTGCGGAAAGCTTCGATGTCCTCGTGGCTCGCTCCGCAAATCACTGCAAATGGTACATTTTTCTTCTTGCAAGCCGAATAAATAGCCTTCAGCCGATCCACATTCTTCCATGTCCCCTCATTCAAATCCTTTGAAATAACCATTACAAAGCGGTCGGATTTTACAATCATATCGCGGATCACCACTTCCATCAGGTTCGGGTTCTCCATCTCGATCGTGTCCAAAATCGTATAACTTTCCGCATCGTAATCGGTTACATTGTATTCCTCCATCGGAATCTCAATTTCCATTTCTGCTACGATATCATTCAGTTTGAGCCCCGGAATCGTTGCATGTCTCATCTGCTCCTTCACAGCGGACAGTTC
>JBNKYR010000053.1:0-17485 GCA_050300995.1 Crocinitomicaceae bacterium
GCCTGTTTTGCTGCTCCCCGCTCGTGGCGCACCATACGTAAAGCTCTTCGCGCACCGCCGAGAATATCTTTTCGGATCGGTTCCATCGCTTTTTCCAGGTCTTCTGCAATCTTCGTGATGAAGACACCATTTTCGCTTTCCGCTCCCAAAGCTTTGATGAGAGAAACAGCCACATCCAGATCTTTTTTCAGGTCTGCCGAAAAAGCTTTCCAGGCTGCTGACTTTTCATCGCGGACCTGTTTTTTTGCTTCCTGCTGAATCGCATCCAGTTCTTCCGGTGTCGCCAGAGAAAGTCCGTCGGCATCAAAACCAAGAATCCACTCACGGAATTTATTGATGCAATCGAAATCAATTTCCCACTGCATTCGGGCTTCGTCCTTGTAACGTTCGTGTGATCCACTTGTGGAGTGTCCCTGCGGCTGATTAACTTCTTTTACGTGTACCAGAACCGGAACGTGCTCTTCACGGGCAACTTTCACGGCCTGCTCATAGGTGCGACAAAGATCCGGGTAATCCCAGCCTTTGGTCACAAAGATCTCGTACCCTGGCTTATCTTTTGTGCGTTGCATTCCTGCCAGAGCTTCTGAAATGCTGTCTTTGGTCGTTTGATATTTTCGCGGAACCGAAATTCCATAACCGTCGTCCCAAACAGACATCACAACCGGTACCTGCAACACACCGGCTGCATTGATGGATTCCCAGAAAGGTCCTTCGGAAGTGGAGGCATCTCCAATGGTTCCGAAAGCCACTTCATTTCCATTGTCCGTGAATTTTTTGAATTCTTCCAGTCCGGAAAGCTCAGGGTTTCCACGATAAACTTTGGAGGCCAGTGCCAATCCGAGCAGTCGTGGCATTTGTCCGGCGGTCGGAGAAATATCCGCAGAGCTGTTCTTCTGCTTCATCAGATTCAGCCAGTTTCCGTTGTTGTCCAGGTTACGGGTAGAGTAGTGCCCTCCCATCTGGCGTCCTGCTGATTGTGGCTCCTGTTCAAGGTCGGTGTGGGCGTATAACCCTGCGAAGTACTGCTGCACTGTCAACTGACCAATGGCCATCATGATCGTTTGATCGCGGTAGTAACCTGAACGGAAATCACCGTCGCGGAATTGTTTCGCGAGTGCAATCTGTGCCAGTTCCTTTCCGTCACCGAAAATTCCAAACTTTGCCTTTCCTGACAATACCTCCCGTCGACCAAGCAATGACGCTTCTCTCGAAATGTTGGCAAGACGAAAGTCATCCAATACCTCCTTGCGGAAGGTTTCGAAATCAACATTTTCAAGGGTGTCCACAGTAGATTCTTTTGCCATAGGGATTGATTTTGAAGTGCTGCAAAGATAGGCATTCAGCCCTGAATTAAAAAGTAAAAAGAAGCTAAAATACGGTGCTCGTAATTGTTTGCTTATCTTTGAATTATGGGTTGGAAGGAACAGTTAAAAAAGTACTATCCATATTTCGTGGATGTTTGGCAGTACCTGGTGATCATTCTCATTTTCATTCTCGCCGCGATATTTATTCTATAGCCTCATTGAATATTCATACCTTTGCTTGAAAGCGATGTGTTATGAAACGATTGATTGCGCTGACCTGCCTTTTTATTTCCCTTTTTTCTTTTTCGCAGTTGAATATGGACTCCCTGGGGCGTCTCAACTATCAATCGTTGCATGCTACCGTGCTGAACGATGTTTGGGGCTATGTGGATGAAGCGTCCAATGAGTATGCGCTGGTTGGAACGGAAAAGGGAACAAGTGTGGTAGATGTGACCGATCCGGCCAATCCGAGCGAAGTGTTCTGGGAGCCTGGGATGCAGTCGATCTGGCGCGATTTGAAGACCTGGGGAGATTATGCGTACATCACCACTGAAGCCCAGCAGGGACTGCTGATCATCGACCTGACTCCGTTGCCATCATCGACCTCGCTGAATACAGCCTTGTATACCGGACCTGCGGGAAATCCGTGGTTTTCGGCCCATAATCTCTACATTGACGAATTCGGCTATGCCTATATTTTCGGAGCGAACCGCGGAAATGGGGGAGTGATCATCCTTGATGTGAATATGGATCCGATGAACCCGATCGAAGTAGGTGTTTTCGATAACTGGTATACGCACGATGGCTATGTACGGAACGATACAATGTACTTCGCGAACATCGACGATGGATTTATGAGCATTGTCGACGTGACTGACCGTTCGAATCCGGTATTGCTCGGAACGAAGACAACACCATCCACCTTTACACACAATATCTGGACGACAGCAGACGGTCAGTACGCGTTTACAACCGATGAGGTATCCGGTGGATATGTTGGGGCGTACGATGTTTCTGACCCTGCCAATATTGTAGAACTCGATCGCGTACAAAGTTCTCCCGGTTCCGGTGTGATTCCACATAACACGCACGTAAAGGGAAATCATGTCGTAACAAGCTGGTATTCTGACGGAGTTGTGGTGCACGACATTACTTATCCGTACAATCTCATTGAGGTGGCCAATTACGACACCTATCCACAGCAAACGACAAATTACGATGGCTGCTGGGGGGTGTACCCGTTTCTTCCTTCCGGAAATATTCTGGCCACGGATCGTTCGGAAGGCTTATTCATTCTCGGACCAACATATACGCAGGGTGCTTACCTGGAAGGGACAATTATCGATGCCAACACACTGAGTCCGATCAATGCTGCTGAAATTCAGATTCTCGGGCCTGATCTGAATGAACAGTCCGGGTTGAATGGATTTTACGCTACCGGAACAGCGCTGAGCGGAACCTATGATGTGTATTACGATAAAGTGGGATATACACCGCAGACCATCAGTGTTACCCTGACCAATGGAGTGATTACCACGCAGGACGTACAACTGGTGCCGCTTCCTCCATATAATCTGACGATCAATGTATACGAGGATGGGACATCCACGCCGATCACAGGTGCGCAAATTGAAATGAGTGTGCCGCAGATTACGCATACGGGAATCACCAACGGACTGGGGCAGGAAGTTCTGACATTGTTCTACGAGAATGTGTACAATATTACGATCGGGAAATGGGGATACATTACCTATTGCGATAACCTGCAGATCGACAATACAACCGGTTCCATTGATGTCTACCTGAGAAAAGGGTATTACGACGATTTTACCTTTGACTTTGGATGGAGTGCATCAGGGACAGCTGCCACCGGATTGTGGGAACGTGGTGAGCCATTTGGCACCAATGGAAACGCAGCTCCGGATCTGGATGTTCAGGATGATTGCGGTGATCAGGCCTACGTGACCGGAAATCTTGACAACTTTTACATTGATGCGGACGATGTTGACATGGGTTGGGTAATGCTGACTTCCCCCTTGATGGACCTCACCACCTATACCGATCCGTACATCAACTATTCGCAGTGGTTCTATTGTTATCATGGGCCACAGGTGCCGGACGATACCTTGCGTGTGACTATTTCAAACGGGACACAGGTCGTTGATATTGATCTGACCGGACCGGATACGATCAATCCGCCCGAATCGGTAGAGTGGGTGAGCAAGAGTTTCCGGATCATCGACTTTTTGCCTTTGTCCAGTACCATGCAGGTCTTTTTCAGAACTTCCGACGAAGACCCTAATGTGAATATTACCGAGGCAGGTATCGATCATTTTTACATTGCAGAAGCAGCGGAACTTGGAATTGAAGAATTGACGGATGAATGGGCGATATACCCGAATCCTGCCACGAACGAAGTGTATGTTCGTGGGTTGAAAAATGAAACCACCTATCGACTTCTATCCCTGGAAGGTACGTTGCTCGATCAGGGGGAATTGGATGAAATCCACAACCGTGTTGACCTGTCAGCCTGTAGCAATGGCGTGTGTCTCCTACAGGTCGAAAATCGGGTTTTCAAAGTCTTCCGGGTGAATTGAAACAAATGTTTCCCTGTCGTTCGGGTTTGATTATATTTGTTCCGAAGTAGCATCACTGATTTGAAACACGCACTTGATATTTCGGTTGTTGTCCCTCTTTACAATGAGGACGAGTCGCTGGGTGAATTGCACACCTGGATCCAAAAAGTAATGCAGGAGCACCGGTTCAGCTATGAAATTTTGTTTGTAGATGACGGCAGTACCGATAATTCGTGGGAAGTGGTAGAATCATTGAATGCGAAGGATTCCTCTGTCAAAGGCATTAAATTTCAGCGGAACTATGGGAAATCCGCAGCTTTGCAAAAGGGCTTCGAAGCGGCATCAGGAAGCGTGGTGATTACCATGGATGCTGATTTACAGGATTCGCCAGATGAGATTCCGGAATTGTATCGTATGATCAACGAAGAAGGTTACGACCTGGTTTCCGGATGGAAGAAAAAGCGTTACGACCCAATCACGAAAACCATTCCAACAAAATTATATAACTGGGCCGCGCGTGTCATTACAGGAATTTATCTGCATGATTTCAATTGCGGTCTGAAAGCATACAAGCTTGCAGTGGTCAAGAGCATTGAAGTGTACGGTGACATGCATCGCTACATTCCGCCGCTGGCAAAGTATGCAGGTTTTCATCGGATCGGTGAAAAAGTGGTCGTGCATCAGGCGCGTAAGTACGGAACAACCAAATTCGGATTGAATCGCTTTATAAATGGGCCATTGGATTTGATGACGGTGGCTTTCATGGGGAAATTCGGAAAGAAGCCCATGCACTTTTTCGGGGTGATCGGTATGATCATGTTCTTCATCGGTTTTGCATTTTCGCTGTACATCGGAATTGATAAACTCTTTATCAATGAAACAGCGGAGCGTATTGCAGATCGTACAGAGTTTTACGTGGCGCTGGCAGCAATGATTATGGGGGTTCAGTTCTTTCTGGCCGGATTTGTAGCCGAGCTGATCGGAAGAAACTCCTCTTCACGCAATACATATCTGGTTGAAAAGACACTCGATGTCGATTGATTCCTGGAACATAGATGGAACCTGGACCCTCTTTCTGGACAGGGACGGGGTCATCAACGAACGAATCATGGGTGATTACGTGAAATCGCCGGATGAGTTTGTTTTTCTTGAAGGTGTAAAAGAAGCCATTGCATTGCTTTCCAAGAAGTTCAATCGCGTGATTGTAGTGACCAATCAGCAGGGGGTCGGAAAGGGAATTATGACAGAGCGTAACCTCCTCGAGATTCACACTTATATGAGTGACGAAGTCTACAGGGCGGGAGGCAAGATTGACAAGTGTTATTTTGCTCCGGCACTGGCAGGAGATGAAAGCGATGACATGCGGAAGCCTAAAACCGGCATGGCCGAATTGGCCAGGATGGAATTTCCGGAGATTGAATTTAGTCGCTCGGTGATGGTGGGAGACTCAGATACGGATATTGAATTTGGCAGGAAACTTGGAATGAAAACGGTGCGCGTCAAAACGGTCGAACCAATCGGCACCGATTCCGACCTGACCGTGGATAGTTTGAAAATGTTTGCAAAAATCGTTGAAAATGAGGCTTAGTTTGTTGTTCATATTTGTTTTTACCGCAGTGGGAGCATTTGCGCAGATCAACCAGGTGGATTCCAAAGGACGCAAGCAAGGGCAGTGGGCAAAGAAATATGATGATCGGAACGTGCTTAAATACAAAGGACAGTTCAAAGATGACAAGCCCGTTGGAACATTTACGTATTACTATCCGTCCAGTAAAGTGAAAGCGATTATCAAACACGACGATAATAGCGATCGTTCGGTGGCATATTATTACCATGAGAATGGATCCTTGATGAGTCATGGAATCTTTCGCGGCGCAAACAAAGACAGTATCTGGGTGAATTTCGGTCCGTCCGAACGGGTCAGTAGTGCGGAAACCTATTCAAATGGAGTGCTCAACGGAAAAAAGGTTGTGTACTTCGTGCCGGAAGATCCGAACGATAAATCACAGATCCCGTCCATTGTTAGTAATTATAAGGACGGTGTACTCGATGGCGAGTACAAAGAATTTCATGTGAATACAGCGCCCAAGGCAAAGGGGCAATACGTGAATGGAAAGCGTCATGGTATTTGGTATTACTACCACCTTAACGGCCGGCAATCACATCTTTACCGGTACAAAAATGGCGTTAAACACGGTTGGTGCTCATCGTACGATGAAAACGGCAAAGAGATCTACAAGGCCTATTTCTATTATGGCCGTCACCTTGAAGGAAAGGAACTGCAGGAGAAGCTGAGCCAAATGAAAAAACTCGGGGTGAACCCAAATGAATAACAACCATTTTATTTGTATTTTCGTCTTGATAGAAAGATGAAGATCAAACCTGTATACCTACTTACTCTTCTGGCGACATTTGTCGCGCTTCAAGCCTGTAAAAAAGATGAAGGTGCTCCCGATTTCCATTTCGGGTATTTTGGTATGGAGGAGGGTAGGTACGTGATCTATGATGTCATGGAGATCACACATGACCAGCAGGTGACACAACACGACACCCTGCGTTATCAGCTTAAAACATATTGGGGAGATATTTATATCGACAATGAAGGACGCGAAGGGCGTGAGTTTCACGTATTCCGAAGAGATTCATCTACCGGAGTTTGGGCGCTCACGGATGTCTGGTATGGAGTTTATGACGGAATTCGTGGCGAATTGGTCGAAGAAAATAAGCGTCGTGTGAAATTGGTTTTTGCGCCAACTTTATCAAAAGAGTGGGATGCCAATGCATATAACATGGACGATTTGCTTGATTGCTACTACCGGGATATTCATCAGGATACGATTATCAACAATGTCAAGCTGGATTCTACGCTTGTCGTGGAGCAGGGGACATCTTACAATCTGATCGACTCCCTGCGCATGTATGAGATGTATGCGAATCATGTGGGATTGGTGTATAAACATTTCAAAGACAATACTTATCAGATCGGAAATCCACTTGTTTACAAGGGAAAAGAACTTTACATGACCTACGTAACGCATGGTTATGAATAGTGATTTCGCAGGTGTAAATTTGTGAAGAGTGAAATAATTAGCAAATTTGTCTGCAAAGATTCCGAATGATATTTTCCGATGTAAAATTTGATTGCCGGCATTTCAGGACAGGAATCCCTTGTAAGCCAAATAAGTTGCAGGGAGAAACATGTCCGACTTGCCAGAGTTATGATCCGGTCAGGAAGAAAATCCTGATCATTAAGCTCGGAGCACTGGGAGATGTCATTCGCACAACACCCCTGATTGAAAAGTTCAGAAGTACCTACGAAGGAGCTCATTTTACCTGGTTGACCTTAAGTCCTGCAATTCTACCAAAGGAAGAGATTGATGTGATCTACAGGTGGGATGCAACTTCACTTTTCATTGTGGAGAATTCTGAATTTGACATTGCGATCAATCTGGACAAAGATGTGGAGGCATGTCTTCTGTTGGCGAAAGTATCTGCCAAAGAAAAGTACGGTTTTACCTGGAAGGACGGTCATGTTGCTCCTGCAACGGAGCGTGCTGAGCATAAATTGCTGACCGGCTTTTTTGATCAGTTGTCAAAGGAAAATACGAAAAGCTACCTGGAAGAAATTTTCGAGATCTGTCATTTCGAGTTTTCGGGTGAGGAATACATGATCAACCTTGATCAATCGTATTCGAATTTCTGGAAGACAAAATTGCATGAATTGGCCGGTGAGCACCAGATCGTTGGTTTAAATACGGGTTGCGGCCCCCGGTGGAACACACGTCTTTGGCCGGAAGACCGTTGGATCGAATTGGGACGTTCTCTGCGTGAGCAGGGATTTTTTCCGGTATTTCTGGGGGGTGAGCTTGAGCACGAAAAGAATTCGCGCATGGCGGAAGAATCGGGAGTTTTGTATCCGGGACATTTTTCCCTGCAGGAGTTTATTGGCCTCACCAATGCCTGTGACATTATCGTTACGCAGGTTTCTATGATGATGCACATTGCAACAGGACTCCGAAAGAAACTGGTCCTTTGCAATACGATCTTCAATTCACACGAATTTGAATTGTACAACCGTGGAGTGCTGGTGGAGCCGGCAACCGGCTGCGAATGTTACTATGGAAATACCTGCGTTCGGGGTCTTTCATGTATGCATGATATCCCGGCGTCGCAAATGCTCGACGCTGTTAAATCGCTGGCGGAACAATGAGAATCGCTTTTTTGTCTACGTTCTACCCCTACCGTGGAGGAATCGCTCAGTTCAATGCCTTGCTCTATCGCGAGTATGAAAAGGAGCACGAAGTTCATGCATTTACATTCACCCGTCAGTATCCCAATTTGTTGTTTCCAGGCGAAACGCAATACGTTGGAGAAGGTGATGAAGCCGATCCGATTCCCGCTAAAAGAGTGCTGGATACGATCAACCCGTTTACTTACCTGAGTGCGGCGAAAAAGATTCGGAAGACGCAACCGGACCTGATCATTACGAAATACTGGATGACGTTTTTCGGTCCTTCATTGGGTGCCGTGCTGAAACGAATGCC
Organism: Crocinitomicaceae bacterium; assembly: GCA_050300995.1. Taxonomy (GTDB): domain Bacteria; phylum Bacteroidota; class Bacteroidia; order Flavobacteriales_D; family Crocinitomicaceae; genus UBA4466. Next base: position 8,425 of record JBNKYR010000053.1, read on the forward strand.
ACGCACAACCAAACGTGTGGCTATCCTTGATAATGTTATTCCGCACGAAAAACGGTTTTTCGATGGTCCGGCCAATCGCTATTTTCTGAAGCACAACGACGGCTTTGTGGTGATGAGCGATGCTGTTTTACGTGACTTGCTGAGCTTGCGGCCGGATGCAAAATACCTGCGTATTGATCACCCTGTGTATAACCAGTTCGGTGAGCGCGTGCCGGAGGATGCTGCACGTAAGGAACTCGGACTTCCGGAAGGGAAGAAATATTTGCTATTCTTCGGGATCATTCGTGACTATAAAGGCCTTGACGTATTGTTGAACGCCATGCCGTTTTTACCCGAAGAATATCATCTGATCGTGGCAGGAGAAACGTACGGATCGTTTGAGAAATATGATCATTTGATCGCGGAACACGGCTTGAAAGAGCGGGTAAGTCTCTTCAATAAATACATTGCAGACAATGATGTCGGAAAGTACTTTTCGGTTGCGGAGGTCTGCATTCTTCCGTATAAGAGTGCCACGCAGAGTGGAATTACCGCGATTGCACACCACTTCAATACACCGATCATTGCAACAGATGTCGGAGGCTTGAAGGAGACCATTGAACACGGCGAAACCGGTTTGATCGTTCCGCAACCGGATCCTTCGTTGATTGCGGATGCTGTTCGTTCCTATTTCGATGGAAGTATGAAGGAGCGGATGTCTGCCAAAATCGAGGCTCAGAAACAGGATAATTCGTGGGAGAATTTTGCGCGAAAGATTCTGGAATTCACAGAGACACTTTAATATTCGCTTCCGGGGCAAAAGAAATGCACAGATACCGGAGTCCGGCCAGGTTGGGAAGTGGTACATTTTCAGGGTGTTATGCCCGTTTTTAAGTGGACGTTTCTTAAAGCATCAAAAACTTCCCATTTCACTTTCGTGAATAATTGACATTAATAAAGGGAAAGCCTATATTTGCAGGCTTAAATAATTACTTAACATATTTTACGACGATGCGTAATAAAGGATTTTTTTGGTTTTTGACGATTTTGCTGACAGCCATCTGCATCTATCAACTTTCGTTCACATGGGTATCGAATGGGGTAGAAAACAAGGTGGATAAAGCATCGGCGCAGAAAGTAGACGAGTTGTTTGAAGCGGCTAGAAAAGCTGGAGATACAGCGATTTATCTTCCGAACAATACAACGGTAAATATCGACAACCCTGAATCACGGGAGATTGCGATTGCAGCCTTTATTAACGACTCGTTGAAGCAATTGGCGGAAACATCCGTATATCCGGTTTTCGGGTCTACGTTCAAAGAAGTAAAGAAACGAAGCCTCGCTTTTGGTCTTGACCTGGTAGGGGGAATGAGTGTAACGCTTGAGATCTCTGTGCCTCAGATGGTGGAAGGTTTTGCACGTAACCCAAACAACCCGAGCTTCAAAAAAGTATACGAATCCGCAAAGGATATTTCCGGACGATCAGGAAGTGATTTTATCACCACGTTCCGCTCGGAGTACGAGAAAATGTTCAAAGACGACAAGATGGTGCGTCTTTTCGCTATTTCCGATATTGATGAGCTGAAGCGTAACTCAACCAACCAGGAAGTGGAAGATTTCCTCCGTTCACGTGAGGCAGGTTCCATGGATGGTGTTGAAGAGATCATCGGTCGCCGTATTAACCAGTTCGGGGTTGCTCAGCCGAACATCCAGCGAGATCCTGCAAACAACCGCCTGTACATCGAATTACCAGGGGTACAGGATGAGAAAACCGTAGAAGAAAAGATCAAATCAACTGCGAATCTGCAGTTCTTTGAAATGTACGACTTGCAGACAATGCAAGCATGGTTGGCGCAGGCTGACGCGATTTCCAAAACAGAGCTTGTTGAGAAAAAGGATTCCGCAGAAGATGAAACTTCCGAGGAAGACGGAGCATCTGAAGAAGGTACTGAAGGAGATTCTCTTAACGTAGCAGAAGGAGACTCTGCGTCTGCCGACAAGCCTGCTTCATTGAATGAGTTGGCGTCTCTGAGCGGTGATCAGGCCGGAGGTGACGGTGGATTGCTTTCTTACCTGAACCGCTATTATGATTTTGCAGCTGGATACGTTGCTCCTGAAAACAAAGTGAAAGTAACTCAGATCCTCGATCGTGAGGATGTAGCTGAAGTATTCCCGGAAGACCTCAAATTCATGTGGTCTGCTGACCTCGAGAAGCTTACTAAAGATGGAAAAGAAATGGGCTACGTATTGTATGCCGTTCGTATTCCTTCTGATGGAAAGGCACGTGTAGGAGGAAAAGATATTCAAATGGCTTCACGTGGTTTCGATCCGGAAGATGGAAAGATCACTGTTGATCTGACTATGACTTCCGATGGAGCGGATAAGTGGGGAGCTATGACCGAAGACAACAAAGATCGTTGTGTTGCCATCACGATGGATGATGTGGTTTACAGTGCACCACGTGTGGATGAGCCGATCCGTACAGGTCGAACAAAGATTTCCGGTAGCTTTACGATTGAAGAGGCAAATGATCTTTCTGGTCTCCTGAACGGTGGAGCACTTCCTGCACCATGTGTGATCAAGGAGCAAACGAAAGTAGGACCAACGATTGGTGCGGCGAACTCACGCGCCGGTCTGATCTCTTTCGGAATTGCGTTGCTTTTGGTGTTCGCTTACATGATCTTCTATTACGGAAAAGGTGGTATCATTGCAGATATCGCACTCTTCGCGAACATTCTCTTCATCTTCGGTTCACTTGCTTCGTTCGGAGCTGTACTGACACTGGCAGGTATTGCGGGTATCGTACTGACGATCGGTATGGCGGTGGATGCTAACGTACTTATCTTTGAACGTATCCGGGAAGAAGAAGCCGCCGGGAAAGACAAAAAGACGGCTATCGATACCGGATTCCAGAAAGCGCTTTCCTCGATCATCGATGCGAACGTGACGACAATTCTGACAGCGATCGTATTGAAGGTGTTCGGTTCAGGCCCGATCGAATCATTCGCAACAACCCTGATCATCGGTATCTTTACATCAGTATTTGCGGCGCTCGTGATCTCACGTCTTTGCATCAACTGGTGGTTGAGTAAAGGAAAGACCATTTCTTTCGATACCAAAACGACCCGTGGAGCGTTCAAGAAATTGAACATCAATTTTGTCGGACGACGTAGGATGTACTACATGATCTCCGGAATCCTTGTGGTAGGAGGTATCGCAGCGATCGCGTTCAAAGGATTGAAGCCAAGTGTTGAATTCTCGGGAGGTCGTACTTACGGAGTGAAATTCGATAAGCCTGCCGGTGAGAACCTGGATTACATGCGTGGTAAACTTACCGATGTATTTGGTCCGAAAGCATCACTCGAGTTGAAGACAAAGTCAAACAACTATTTCCTGGAAATCACGACAAACTACCTGTTGTCTGATGAAGACGGAAATGAGAAAGTAAAAGAAAAGCTTTCCGAAGGACTGGAAACATGTAAGGATCAGGCCGGAAACTTCAAGATCATGGAATCACGAAGTGTCTCTGCAACGATCTCTAAGGAATTGATCTCGTCTTCAACGATTGCGATCATCCTCTCATTGATCATCATCTTTGCTTACATCCTGATCCGATTCGGAAGATGGCAGTATTCAACCGGTGCGATCATCGCGATGATTCACGACGTTGTACTCGTGTTGTCGGCCTTCGCATTGCTCCATGGAATCCTTCCGTTCAACATGGATGTGGATCAGGCCTTCATCGCGGCAATTCTGACGGTTATCGGTTATTCGATCAACGATACCGTGGTCGTGTTCGACCGTATCCGTGAGAACCTTGGAGCGCACAGATCCATGAGTGAAGAAGAGCAGATCAACATGTCATTGAACTCTACGCTTTCACGTACGATCAATACGTCGATGACAACCTTCATCGTTCTCCTCATCATCTTCCTGTTTGGTGGGGCGGCAATCAAAGGCTTCATCTTCGCATTGATGGTCGGTGTGATTGTGGGAACTTACTCATCACTGTGCATTGCAACGCCGGTATTGATCGATTTCTCACGAGGAAAAATGAAAGAAGACAGAAAACGTATGGCTGAACAGGCGGCAGCGGCAGCAGCGGCTGAAGCAGACGCCAAGGTGTAACGATACATAAAAAATACAGGAAATGTCCGGTCGGAAACGATCGGACATTTTTTATACCCATTATTGCCAACCCGTCTTCATTCTCTCCCGTTATAATAATAAAGGAAGCATTATGATGGTATTTGTTGGCATAGTGGCTGTGATGATCGTGGGGAGCAAATTACTGGACATTTATTTGAATTGATCCTTTCCTAAACTTTCCTCGACAAAATTTTTGACTTCTTTCCGCGTTAGGAAATATAGAATTCGTTTGCTTTCTTTGCTCGTATGAACTTGTCTCCCTCTGCTAACTTCCAAGGCAGCAAGTGGTTTTGCTTTGGATTATTCGTGGTGCTTCTGGCATTCCGTTCTGGCGCTCAGTCAGAAGATAGTACAGACATCCGGCTTTTCGGGTATGAAGACCTGAACCTGGATATGGGAAAGAAAAAGCGGGCCATTACCTCCACAAACCGTTTGACAGAAAGTCCCGAAGATATGGCTCAGGAGGTGATCATTATCGATGGGGACGAGATCCGGAAATTTGGCTATGCAACATTGGTGGATGTTTTGAAAGGTATCCCGGGATTCCGCACTTCTCAACCGGGAAATGCCATTGAAGGAGAAACTTTTTTGATGCGTGGTCTCTACGGAAACGACATGGCCAAGATCCTGATCAATGGTGTTCCGATCAAGCCGGAAGCTGTACGCGGGATGCCGATTGCTTCTCAATTGCCAATTCGTCATGCGGAACGGATCGAGATCGTACTTGGACCATCTTCATCTTCCTATGGTACAGACGCGATGGCCGGGGTCATCAATATTGTATTACCCGAAGTGGATCGTCCTGTGTTTGCATGGGCCGATGTGAACCTTATGACACCGAAGACCACCGAAATGAACCTTACGCTTGGCGGAAAGGTTGGGAAGGGCAAGAGCATCCTCAACTATGAACTTTTTGCGTCCAGTAGTCGTTCTTCCGACATCAACATCCTGGCCCTGGAAGATTCCGTTAAAGTGCAGCCAGGAGAGTTTGATTCACTGACTTCTCATCCAAATCTGGATGCGTATCGTTGGGAACTGTTTTTTGGTGAAGACAGTATACCGGAGCTTGACTATCTGAAACGTGAAAGTCGTTTGCTTGGAACATACATCAAATTCCGCTGGTTCGAGTTCAATGCCATGAACATGTACCGGCAGGAGCACAGCGGAATCGGAAGCAATCCGCTAATACAGTCATACCATGCACCTGATCTTTATTTCGGGGAAAACATCAACTCGTTCAGCTTAAAGTACAATGATGTCAACGAGAAACGCTATATGTCGAAATTTCTGGTTTCGGCACTGACCTATCGGACACTTACGAATTCATCGTACTATGGGATCAATCATCCACTCTCGAACGGAAATAATCACATGTATGCCCGTTCTGCAGACTTCAATGCAGAATACTCAGGCGTATTAAAGATCAATTCACAGATGCGTTTGGGGCTTGGTACCACTGCAGATTACAGTATTTCTCATCCTTTTACCAATTATTTGCTTCGTCCATATAGGGACGAATCTTTTACCTTTGATCTGCGACCTGAGCAGCAAAATCTGGAAACGGGAGGGATTCAGTCGGCAATCGTAGATTCAATAAGCGATATAGCCCCCGGCGAACCGTTGATGCGTTATACGCGCTACAATTATGGAGGCTTTCTTCAATTCTCTTATAAATCACGAGATAATAAGTTTTTCCTGGAGTTGGGAACACGCGTGGATCATAACAGTTTCCAGGAAACTGTGTTTACGCCCAAGGCGGGGATTGTTTACCGCCCCTGGCCTCGTTTGAAGCTTCGGGCGTATTACGGAACAGGGTATCGCGCGCCACGTTCGTATTACCTTTACAATAACTACAAGCAGAACTATAAGTTATACGATTCTATTGGGCCGGCATTTGAACGTAGAAAAGAAGACTTGTATTCCGAGCGTTTGCAGGGAGGAGAGATAGGTGTCGACTGGAAAGCAACGGATTACTTGAAAATTACGGGCAAGTACTATGTCCATTTTATGAAGAACAAGATGATCCGTGAGATCTTTTTGCCTCCTCCGCCAAATGATCAGAATGCCCCAAAGGTAAACGATGGTGAATTAATCGGTTTTGGTTTTTCAAATGATCAGGCTTATTCTTTTCTTCAGTCGGTACTGGTCAATGTGGAGTTTGTAAAGAAGATCGGGCAGGTCGAACTGGATTTTCTGGCCAGTTATCAGTATTCACGAGGACTTGAGTATGTACAGACAGAAGACACTTCTTACAACGAAGAGAGGGAAACGAGTGAGTATCGTTACGTGCCCAGGCATTTGGTGAAGGCAAACTTTGACTTTAGGTTCTATGATTTTACGCTTTCATTCCGAAACAGTATCATTGGACCGTATGTGACAGATATTTATCTGAGGAACCGGAGGCAGGTTGTTCATTCGGAGTCTGATAGGTATTTCTACAATCTGGACATTTTACTGCATAAGCAATTGTTCCGCCAGTTGAGCATTTTTGGAGGCGTGTACAATGTATTGAACAGCATACAGTCGGGGATTCCGAATGTCAGCCTTACCAGTACCTGGGCTTATAACCCACAAATGGGAAGGATTTTCAGGTTCGGGTTAACCTTTCAATTGAATTAATGCGTTTTTGGGCAGTCATAGCATTCATCTTTTTCGGTTTTCAGGCAATGAGTCAGGAGATCCGGATCACCAAGCGTGAGATTCGTCAGAGCTTTGTGGATGATTATATCCAAAAAGCTGAGAACAGTACGGATAAAGACAGTATCTATTTTTATTACAACCGGGCCATGCTGATTGCCCAGGAAATGGATTACGGGACCGGACAGATTCAGGCGTGCCGTGGCTTGCTTAAATTGTATGAGAAGGACGAGGAGATCTATGAGAAACTCCGTTATTCTTTGCTGCTGGTCAGTTTGTATAACAAATATGGAACGGCTGATCAACAGGCTGAGGCACTGAACAATTTGGGGAAGCTTTATTTTGAGGAACGTCTGTTTTCAAAATCCTCTGAAGCGTTTACGAAAGCAGTCGAGTTGGATATCAAATCTTCACATCTGTTTTTTGAGTCGCGTATATGGCAGGTACGAGCCCAAAAATTTGCCGGAGAAGTGGACGAGGCGATCCTCTCTGCGCGAAACCTTGAACTTCATGCGAACAAGTTAGGTACCTGGCAAAATGTACAGTTGTACAAGGAAAAGGCAGAGATTTATCATTCTTTACGGGCCTACGATGAAGAGTTAGGGAGTTACGTGAAGATTGACGAGGCGATCAAAGGCACAAAGTATGCAAACCTCGCTCCGGCGAACTGGAATAACATGGGGTATACCTATAAATTCCTCAGTAAATTTAAAAAGGCGAAATCGGCATTCTATTCGACGATCAATTCTCCCCAGGCCGACAATGATCTTTACGGAGGTGCCTGGTACAATCTGGGAGTTATCTATCAGAATACGGATGATGCGGATTCTGCATTGTATTGCTTTGAAAAGGCAAGACAATATTATGGACGTGCCGGAGACAGCCACCAGGTTGCCAGTTGTTTCAACATGACGGCGATGGTGTATTACCAGGAAGACGATCAGTTCAACGCACAGAAGAATGTAGATCAGGCCCGGCAAATTGCTATTGCAAACAAACATCCGAAAGTGCTTTCGCGAAGCTATGAGATTGAGTCCTTCATCCATCAGGATCTCTTTGAATTTGAGCGGGCACTGGAAAGCTACAAGAAGTTTCTTTCGATTCGTGATTCATTGCTGACCGAGGAACGAAGTCAGGAGAATAAACTCCTCTTTGATCAGTACAAGGTCGAGCAGATCGAAAAGCAATTGCGACTCATTTGGGCCAAAAATGAGATGGATGTCATCAATCTGGCAAAGGAAAAAGCGGAAAAGGAGGCAGAACGGGAGCGTTTCCGCGCGCAGCAGAAGGAAGATCAGTTGCGCATTGCCGATCTTCAAAACAAGGAACTGAAAGCGATGCAGGAATTGCAACGTCTGATGTTGCTGGAGGAGAAACTGAACGTGGAGAACAAGCAGAAGGAACTGGCCCTGATCCAACGTGACAATGAGGTGAAGGAGCTGGCACTGGAAAAGGAACGACTGTTGGTAAGTCAGAACGAAAAGGAGATCAGCTTGCTGGCGCAGAAGAATGAGTTGGAGCGTCAGAAACGCATGAACGAAGAGCAGCAGTACAAGAATACGATGCGTCTCATTTTGTTCGTTCTGGTTTTCATTTTGCTGATCCTGGCGGGTATCTTGCTGGCCTATCGTCAGCTCAGAAAACGTAAACAGCGTATTGAGCAACAGGCAGTCATCATTGCGGAAAGTAAGAAGGAAATTGAGAAGGAGAAGGAGAAGTCGGAGAGTTTGCTGTTGAACATTCTCCCGCATGCTGTGGCGGATGAGTTGAAAGCAAATGGAAGCGCCAAACCTAAATTGTACGAAGAGGTCAGTGTTGGATTTACCGATTTCTCAGGTTTTACCATGATCTCCGAAAAACTGACTCCGGAGGAATTGGTGCACAAGCTGGATGAGATCTTCTACGAATTTGACATGATCATCGAACGTTATGGCTTGCAACAGATCAAAACGATAGGTGACGCCTACATGTTTGCCTCTGGTCTGCCTGAAGAGATTCCTGATCACGCCAACAAGATTGTGTCAGCAGCTCTGGATATGCGTGATTTTGTGGCAAAGCACAACCGAAGTCTGGCTCCGGGTGAGGCAACGTGGAACATCAGGATCGGAGTCAATACCGGACCGGTAGTCGCCGGAGTGATTGGTATCAAGAAATTTGCTTACGATATCTGGGGCGATACGGTGAACACGGCTGCGCGAATGGAATCCAGTGGTGAAGTTGGGAAGGTGAATATTTCAGGAAGTACGTACGAATTGATTAAAGGTAAATTCCGTACGGAACACCGTGGAAAGATCGC
>JBNKYR010000054.1:0-17354 GCA_050300995.1 Crocinitomicaceae bacterium
TATACTACCTGGCTGTTTTCGTCCAGCAACTGCAAAGAATTTACAGCAGTCCCTTTGACCCAACCTGTCGAGACCTGAACCTCATAATTGATCGTGCCGGCATCTGAAAAGCAGGTCAGATGATCGATGAGGGCGACTAAAGTTACGTTTGGATTTCTTCCGACAGCTCGTTGCCCGAAGGCCTGATTCCCCACATAAAGTAGAAACAGTGAAAAGCACAATGTTTTTATCAAAGGGCTTGTAAACTTCATATCACAGTACTTAAAAAGTGTATAAAAGCAATTCTTCCTTGATCTCCCCGTTGACTTCGGCCCAGAGTTTTATTCTGTATTGCCGGGACGTATAAGTTCCGATGTCCAGACTAAAGAGCTCGGACGAGGGATCGTAGCTGAAATTGTTGAGTGAAGATGTTCCTTCAGGGAAGAAATCTTTGTGTCCGGAATACACTGTTTGAGCAGTGGAATCGTTGGAGATAAGTTCAACCCGAAGCGTCATGGAGTCTCCGAACGTTGCATATCCGGAGGTGTGAATTAAAAAGCTGTTCGGAGCGAGTGAATCGCAGACATTCGGAAGAATTTCAAAATTCTGACTGTTGCCAAACAGTGCAATGGTACATAAAGAAAAGCACCCTAGAACGGTTTTTACTGTCATAGTAAAGTTGTATTGGGCGAACGGGGGGCCAGTGAGTGGTGCGGTTCGCGTCATCTTTAGAACGCAATGTTAGAATGAATCGGTCAGAAAAAAAACGCGTAAAACTACGTGAAAAACCACGTAAAACTACTTGGTTTTTTTTGGCAAACACCTAGTAAACAAAAAGTTACATGTTAATGACTTTTTTATACTACAATTGGGATTCCAGTATATCCCATGTTTGTTGCCGGTGTTGAAAATCAGAAGTTTAGTACTTGGATTCGTTGGAATCTATCCCTGGCAGGTTGTCGGAATTTTTAACAAAAGTGATGTGTGACCTCTATGTGTCAATATCCATAGTGACAAACAGCAACAGCTACAATTTGTTTCCGGTAATTTCGGGAAGGCGATTATTACCTGATCGAAGGACGTCTTGAGAAACGGAAGAATGGGTTTGGATTCTGGAACTTCAGGTAGACCTCGGACCCGCCAAAACCATTGGAAGCAGCGCGTAATTTTGAGACATTGAAATCGTAGCAATAACCCAGTGTAAATCCTGCAAGTTCGATCTCAATGCTTGGCGAAATGGCGTCCCTGAAGCGGTAATACGCGCCGCCGCTAATGGCAAATCCTTTCACACTTCCCGTATACTTGGAACCTTCATTGACCAGGTAGCGGAACATCATTCCCAGGTTGATCTCGTAGGAAGGTCCCTGGATAAAGGCGAATAAACGGGGGCGTACTGCTAATTTGGAATAGCCGTTTGCGATATTCATATCTGCATGAACCGCAATCCGTGAATACAACTTGTCAGCAGAGCCGAAATAGGCCATCAGTTCAGGGCGCGCAAGGTGATGGTAAGCCACTCCCACTTGTGCCTGGAACTTGTCAAAGGAAGCAAGATTGGAAGCTTCTGTACCGTAAGCCCACAAGAATCCGGTAGAGAAATCGAAATAGTCACTGTTCTCAAAAACGATAGTTTCGTTGCTCGGCAAGAAAGGGTTGTACGCCTGACCGTCAAATTGTGAATCCCACTGTAGATTGGAAGGGGCAATCGTACGCTGAGCCCATCCCCCGGTAATGCCGAGCGAAAGTGTGCTGTAATCTCCGGAATAAATGATCCCGGAAAGGGTCAGGTTCATCTTGGTTGTCCCGAAATTGGTTGATCCGGCCACATCACGATAGGCGTTGAGCGCGATTCCCATGTGAGCATTCTTTCCTTTGTTTTTAAAAAGCGCTCCGTCGCAGGTAAAAGCAAAGGTGTTGAAGGCATTCGAAATGGAACCCCACTGATTTTTGAAGTTCATGGCCGCCCGGAAGTTACCGTCCATTACACCTGCTGCCCCCGGATTGAGAACTGTGGGTGCTGCATGAAACATGGTAAAGTGGACGTCCTGCGCATTCGAGAGGAATGCGGCAGTCACGAGAATGAGGCTGAGTAATTTCCGCATGATCATCGAATTAGAGTAACATCTCCCTTAAGCGTTTGGCTGGAGCCGTCCTTGAAGGTAGCTTCAACGTAGTAAACGAAAACGGCGGGGTTCATTGGCTTTCCTCTGAAATTGCCGTCCCATCCGAATTCCAATTCGGTGGATTCGAATACCTTTTCTCCCCAACGATCATAGACGTAGAAGATCAGAGATTTCACGCCTCTTCCGCGAACATACAGAACATCATTGTTGCCATCACCATTTGGTGAGAAGATGTTCGGGATGAAGATGACCGGGTCATACAATACGGTAATGACGACATAATCGGTGGCGGTACAACCGTTTTCTTCAACAGTAATCGAATAAGTAATGTTATCTTCCGGCGTACTGGTAGGGCTCAGACAATCATTGCAGTCGAGCCAAATATTCGGCGACCAGACATACGAACTGGCACTGCTTGTGGAGGTCAGATCAATAGAACTTCCCAGCTGAATCGATGTGTCCGGGAGCGTCGAGACGGTTGGTGTGGCATAGACATCAATATCCAGGGTCTGAGCATCTCCGCAAGGGCCCGGAATGGTATATGTAATAGTACTTGTACCAACTCCAGCCGTAGCTGGATCGAATTCACCGGTATTGGGATCCACGCCGGGACCTGACCAGGTTCCGCCACTTTCCACAGCCTGCAAAATGACACTTCCGTCGTATTCGCAGAACGGACCTGCCGGCAAAATGGTCGCATTTGCCTGCGCTGCAATTGTCACGGAAACAGTGGAGACGTCCGGGCATGGTCCGGTGGTTGAATATGTTACAGTAAAGTTTCCTGCCCCGGATGCCGCAAGATTTATTTCTCCGGTCGAGGCATTAATGCTTCCCGAACCACTGATGGTAAAACTACCACCGGTTGTTCCCGTAATGGTTGGAACCGGATTTGCGTCGCCACTACAGTATGTTCCTGATGGATAACTGAACGAAGCATCTTCTGCCGGGTTCACGGTCACATCGACGGTTGCACTTGAGTTACCGCAGGCATTGGTAATCTGGTACGTGTAGGTTCCTCCGGCATCAACTGCAGGGTTGAAAATCCCGCTTCCCGATGCCATGGCTGGAGACCAGGTTCCTCCGGCATCTGGCGAGCCTCCGAGGGAGTTGAAGAGATCAACTGAGGCATCATCGGAACAGAGGGTAATGGTACCGTTCGTTCCGGCATTCGGCAATACGGACATGGTCACGTTGGTTGTGATAATGGAGTCGCAGCCGGCAGCTGATGTAAGGTTGGATACATGTGAAGTATTGGTCGTAATCGTTTCCGAAAAACCATCCGGATAGGTATAGTTTGAATTTTCGCAGGCTGTCACGTTTTCGGTAATGTTATACACCGGGTTCATGGTCACGTTGGTAGTGATGATGGAGTCGCAACCAGCGAGTGTTGTCAGATTCGATGTATGCGAAGTACTGGCTGTAATAGTCTCGGAGAAGCCGTCAGGATATGTATAGTTCGTATTTTCGCAAACCGTAGCATTCTCGGTAATGTTATAGACCGGATCCATTGTGACGTTTGTTACGATAATGGAATCGCAACCGGCAAGTGTCAGAAGGTTGGAAGTATGTGTAGTACTGGCGGTAATCACTTCCGAAGAGCCATCGGGGTATACCACAGTTGCATTTTCGCATGCGTTCACGTTTTCCGAGAGGTTATAAATAGGATCAATAGTCACTGTGATTGTTCCCGTGGTGAAGCACGTTGGATCGGTTGGGTCTTCATAGCGTACATAATAGGTTCCCGAAACGCCCACCGTGTTTGAAATCGCGTTGGTGGCGTTGTCCGCATCGCTCTGCGAGTTATAGAAACTGGCATTGCCCGGAGCGGAAGCCGCGTTGATTCCGTTATTGAGGTCGACGGTATTTGGGTCACAGGCCTGCAGAGCGTCTGTCACAAGGTTCGGAGGTGTACACACAACAACAGTACAGTTGGTGTTGAATCCACTGAGGACTTCAAAGCTATACCATATGTCTGGTCCCGAATCGAAAAGCCAGAGTAACCCGTTTGCCCAGGATACCCTAAAGGCATTGTTGACGACCGTTCCTGCCGGTAGTTGCGAATACCCCGTATAAGTCAAGGTTGTTTTGTCAAAAAAGTAAACGCGTAACAGGACGTAGTCCACAAGGCCAATTTCGTGTCCGGCGCAATCCGTATAAACAATGGAGTTGTTATTTAGGTTTGCCGTTCCAACGGGAATCCCAACAAGTGGAAAGGTTCCGATCAATGCGTTGGTGGCACGGTCACGCTTCATAATGCTACCGTTGTTGTAATACCAGAGCTCATCATCCACACAATTGTAATCTCCCACGGATTGTGAAGTTGGCTGATTTAACCCTGTAAAAATGGACGTACCTGTGTTTAACGCATAACCAGAAGCATTTAGATCATACGCCCAGATTCCACCGGTGTTGTAGCCGTTGCTCTCAAGCTGGTTGGTGTTGCTGTTCCACCACATTCCACGCATGTCGAATCCGGTATTGGTCTGGTACAAAGGTGTTCCTACTGCATCAAATGTTTCCAGCGGGAATCCCGGGTTTCCGGCCTGAGCAATATAGTACAGGTTGAAATTGGGATTGTATGCGACCCCGGTTGCGTTGTTTACACCTACGGAGTAGGGAAGCGAAAGATTGGGAATGGCATTCGGGATGATCGTACACTGTGCCCAACTATTCTTCCATGAGAACAACAGACAAATGAGAATGCAAAAACGGACAATGCCTGCATAATAATGCAGCGCAGAATTTCGATGTTGAACATCGTTTACCACAATTCTAGACATGACGAGCGGTAGGTTTATAAGCAATAGTAGGGCTAAATTAGTGATATTCTACCGGTTAAAAAATAAAATTTAACAATAGTTTATTTTTTTCGGTGTGGGGGTGTCGAAAATGATCTTATACCACTACAGCATTGCCATACGGGTAAAATGGAATCGAAATAAGATTTTGGGGTAAGACTTACTTGGAACTCACCCGTTTAATGCTGCAACCACGCGGAGGGGTTGAGTTTTCCTTGATTTTCTTTCCACCGTCAAGGTGTTCGATAACCTCCATGAGGTAATGTTCGTCGCTTTCGCGCTTGCTGTCCCAGGAGTTGTCAATGCTTCCCTTGTAGACCAAGCGTTGTTCCTTGTCAAAGACATATACATGTGGAGTGGTCTTGGCACCTACCGCATCTGCCAGTTCGTGGTTTTCGTCAACGACGTAAGGAGCTTTGTAACCGGCATCCCGCGCATGCAGTTTCATTTGATCCATCGAATCATCACCGCCTCGCTTGGCTTCGTTTGAGTTGACCAGAACCATTCCGATCTTGTGGCCGGAAGCGCTTTCAAAAAGCGTGTTGTATTGTCGTTCCCAGCCTGGGAAATCATCGTTGCCTACCACAAAAGGACAGGTATTGCAGGAAAAAATAACGATCAGACCATTCTCTCCCATGAAATCCTTAAGGGTTTTTGAGGTGTTATCGACACCTGGCATCGCACGATCGGCCATAGGCATTTGCTTTCCGATCTTCAGGCCGTCATCGCCATCACCGGATCCGAAAGACATAAACAGAAAACTGAGTGGAATCGCTGCTACTGCGAAAAGTGTAACGATTCCTTTCGAAGGACTTGTAAATAATGACATTCTTAATATTTTAGCATGAAGATTGTTAGATCTCAACGCACTAAAATACGAAAAAGCATGAAAAAATGCCTCTTCCTGCTGTCATTTCTGTGGACTTTTTCCCTTGCAGCACAGACCTTTGAGATTGAAGCCTCCACGTATCCGTACGATGATATCATCGAGTGGAAAGGAATGGGAGCTCTCCTGATGAGTCGCGACCCAAACGGAGTTGCAAAACAAGTAAATTTAACGCTTGTCGGAGATCAGCAAACCAGTATCTGGGATCAGAAGTTCACCCCCAAGAATGAAAAATTCTATTACATCTCAAGTGAAAATGCTCGTTATGTATACTTCCTCGACAATCTTGAACTGAACAACGGAAAGGTTTATTTTTCACAATTGAACTCAGCCGGAAATGTCAAGTCTACTTCGGCAGACATCGGTGTGGCAGTCAAAAAGATCGGTGCCTACGATTACAATGACCTCCGTCTTGTAAACGCGGTGGTAACTGATAAAGCTCTGGTATTTCATTACCGTACTGACAACAAAAAGAACAAGAGTATCATGGAGATCGCAGTTTTCATGACACACCACAATTTTCTTTGTTACGCAGTGGAATTGGGAGAGATTCCCGAAGCTGCCCTGAAGGACGAAAACATCGGGCATTGGGAATACGTTGGCTTTACTGGGGATCAGATCTTCTTCGCTGCCCGTGATTTCAAGAACAAGGCAAAAGGCTGGAGCATTCGGGAATACACTTCTAAAGGAAAGCTGATGAACGACTATTTCATTAACGGTCCGAAAAACGATCTGCTGACCACCGAAAATATTGGTTTCGGGACCACCGGGAAATATTACCTGAAGAGTGAACGCAAACAAGAAAAAGGATTGTTGACCCAGATCAATGGTAAATTTTATCTCTTAGGTGGCCAGCGAAAATCTGAAAATGGTGCGGAGCTTACATTGTATGAGCTGGCGGGAGGTGAATGGAAGGAGATCAACAAGATGAAACTGAATTATTTCATCGAGAAAAAGGCACTTCAACTGGGGATTTATCCAATGAACGAAGGAATCGGTTATCACCTTGATCACAATGGCTACAACAAGGTGAGCCTGATTTCATTTACTCCGGGAGAAGAAACCGCACACAATGATTTCACGGAAAGAACCATTTTCAATCCAAGTAGCGTTTTCGAGCGTAAGGATCGTACAGAATTTACTGTACTTTTGCCTGGAAAACTTTTGGTGTTCGACACCCAACAACTGAACAAGCCCGGAGCGGTAAAATTTGAATTAAGGGATCGATGATTATTGGTATTTGCGGGGGAAGCGGATCTGGAAAAACGACGTTGCTTAAACGTTTGTGCAGGCAATTTGAACACCTTCGTCCCAGTGTCTTCTCCATGGATAACTATTACCATCCGATTGACCGGCAGTTACTCGATGAAAACGGGTACTATAATTTCGACCTTCCTGATGCGCTGGACGAAGATCGGCTGACAAGAGATCTGCAACGTTTACAGGAAGGGAGCGCAATTACCGTCCGCGAATACCACTTCAATTCACCCCCCGACAAGCACGTTCTGCTTACTATTGAACCGTCCGAATTGATCATTGTGGAAGGCTTGTTCCTGTTTCATTACGAAGGTGTACGTGAATTGCTGGATTACTCGGTCTTTATCAATGTCGATCCGCAGATTCAATTGGATCGTCGTCTTTACAGGGATCAGGAAACCAGGGGGTATACACGCGAGGCGATCCTGTACCAATGGGACAATCATGTTCGGCCGTGTTACCAAAATTATTTGCTACCTTACCGGAACGAGGCGGATTTTCAATTCAACAATGACCACAAATCGGATGAAGACTTCACGAAGCTTGCAGCGGAGGTGGCATTGAGGATGGAGACCGAAGCTAAAGCCTGGTGATCGGGTTTCTCAGAAAATATTATCTCCTATTGTCTGCCGTTGTCTGCAGCCTTGTGTTTGTCGCCTATTACGACCAGACCTTTTCAACGGATTATGCAGCATCGGTTGACCAGCTTGTCTCCGGCTTTCATTCGTTGGAAACGAAGCTTGAAAAAACACTCGATTATAAATCAAAGGAAATTCGCAAAAATGGAATTTCCGGTCAATGGGATGCCGTGGGTTCAGCACCGGGAACCAACCTGCATGTTTACCGTCACGACTCCCTTATTTTCTGGAATACCAATCAATTGCCGATCATCCGCTTTGCGAACCTGCATTTTCCGGCAGATGGGATCCTGCATCTTCAGAACGGATGGTATTATGCAAAGACCATTGAAGCGGGAGATTATGTGCTGTGTGCTTCGGTACTGATCCGTCAGGAGTATGCGTACCGGAATGAATCGCTTGAAAATGGCTTCGCTCCTAACCTGAAACTGCCCTTTGATGCAACTATCTCTTTGAATCAGGAGGTGGGATATCCGATTCGGACAAAAGACGGAACGTACGCATTTTCGGTAGTTCCTTCCAAAACTCAAACGGTTTCGAGTACCGAGTCGATCGTTTTGGTATTGTTGCTTTTTGCCTCTCTCGCTACCTGGCTTTACTGGTTGTATACAGTCCGGAAAAAGATGACCTCGAAATGGACGTGGGGCATTCTGGCCGGTGTTCTGATCCTGCGTTTTGTCTCACTACGCTGGGAGTGGTTCGGTTTTATGCATAGTACCGAGGCTTTTGATCCGAGCCTCTACGCAACAAGTCACTGGCTGCCCAACTTCTTTGAATACCTCGTGAACATGGCAGTCATTGTATTTGTTTTGAATGACATCATTCTTCGTCTGCAGAACCTGCCGAAATCTGTCTGGAGAAAATGGATGGTGCTTATTCTTTTCGCCGGGTCTTTTGCATTTTGGCTGTTCTTTCTGGCGATCATACGTGGTATCATTGAGAACTCATCAATTCCGCTGGTCATTGACAAATTATTTTCGCTGAACATCTATTCTTTATTGGCAGTCGCCAGCTTGGGATTGTTGTTTTATGCCTATTACTGGTTTGTTCACACTGTTTTGATCGCTTGCAGGGAACAGGGCTGGTCGGGAACGCAACTGGCGGTGGGAACATTCTTCCTGGGGTGCTCGTTGTTTCTGTATGAGATCACTTATGGCAATCAGTTATTTCTCGCCTCCGTATTTCCGCTGTTGTTTTACGAGTGGTTGCTCTACCTGGTTTACCGTCAGCGCCAAAATCACCAGTTGGCCAACGGAATCATTCTGTTGATGGTCTTTTCGCTTGTATTGGCGGCGAGTCTGGAAACATTCAATGAGCGAAAGGAAAGAGGCGAGCGCGAGTTATACGCAAGCCAACTGGCGATGGAAAAGAACATTGCTACCGAGTTGGAATACGCAGGGCTTGTGCCCGGGATCAAAGCGGATGGCTTCCTGCAAAGGTTCATTGAAAATCCTCATCCGATCAATACCTCGGATTTTGAGGACGGCATGGAACGACGTCTTTTTCATGGTTTCTGGGAGAGTTATGATATGAATTTTTACCTCTTTGATGAGGCACACGAAGTAATGACGGATACCCGAAAGGGAGGAACCAATCGTTACGATGTCCTGCAGGGGATCATTGAGCATTCGGGAACACCTTCGGAGATCGATTCCAATATCTTCCTGATTCACAACCATTCGAAAAACTACAGCTACATCATTCGCCAGGACCTTTATGGCAAGGATTCGACCAGGGCAACACTTTTCTGTACGCTCGTTTCCAAGAAGATTCCTGAGGAGATCGGATTCCCGCGTTTGTTGATCTCTGCGGATGCCAATGTGCTGGAACCCCTTGAATCATATTCTATTGCAAAGTATCATAAGGGTCGACTTGTCAATCGTTACGGTAGTTTCAACTATCCGTCTGCGGCGGGTGTGATGCTGCCATTCGTGAAAGAAGGAAAGGGATTTTTTGATTATCAGGAGTTCAACCACTTCATCCTCGAGGGGAGCGATGAAGACATTCTTGTCCTTTCGATCCGCAACAGTACGTTGGTCGATCTTGTTACTTCATTCTCTTACCTGTTCAGCTTTTTCGGGCTGTTGTTGATGCCACTTTTGTTCCGTCTCGATTCGGGGCACTCCTGGGGAAAACGATTGAGTCTGGCGATGAAGATCCAGGGAGGGCTGATTTCGCTAGTGTTCCTTTCCCTGCTCACTTTCGGATGGGGCAGTGGATTATTCGTGCGTACACAGTACAATCAGTTTACCAACGATATGATCCGCGAAAAACTGAGTTCTGTGGAAACCGAAGTTGCAGCGCGTTTCGGTGGATTCAGTGAGCTCAACATCGACGAGAATGGCAATTACATGCAGGCTGTTCTTCAGGAATTTGCGCAGGTCTTCTTCACCGATATTAATATGTACGACAGGGATGGTTACCTGCTGGCGACTTCCCGTCCGAAAGTGTTCAATGTCGGTTTGTTAAGTGAACAAATGAACCCGGAAGCTTTCAAGTATATGGAGCGCTTGCGGCAGAGCGAATTTGTTCACCAGGAAAACATCGGAAAACTGAGGTTCTCATCCGCCTATAAGCCTTTTTATAACGCCAGCGGAGTACAATTGGGATACATTAATCTGCAACATTTCGGCCAGCAACGCGAATTTGAAAACCAGATCCAACGCTTCCTTGTGGCGATCATCAATGTGTTTATTCTGCTGCTGGCAGTATCGGTGATCCTCGCAATCTTTATTTCCAATTGGCTGACTTCCCCGTTGCGTATCCTGCAAGAGAATTTTGCCAGCGTGAAGTTCGGGAAGTACAATGAGCATATTCATTACGATCGTGAGGATGAGATCGGTTCCCTGGTAAAAGACTACAATCAGAAGCTGGATGAACTTGAATATGCGGCCCAGCAGCTGGCGCGTAACGAACGCGAAATGGCCTGGCGTGAAATGGCTAAACAGGTCGCGCATGAGATTAAGAATCCTTTGACGCCAATGAAGCTTAGTGTGCAACAATTGTTGCGTGTATACGACCCGAATGACCCTAAAAGTGCAGAGAAACTGCGTAAGGTGACCAACTCCATCATTGAGCAGATAGATGCCTTGACCCGGATTGCGAACGAGTTCTCTTCCTTTGCCAAAATGCCGAATCCGAATGAAGAGCGGCTGGAACTGGTAGCACTTATTCAGGGGGTAAAGGAGGTATTCGAGGGCCAGTGCCTGATTGAATTGGAGATGTCCGAAAAGGAGTTGTTCGTGGTGGGCGACAAAGACCAATTTGTGCGGGTGTTTAACAACCTGATCAAAAATGCCATTCAGGCGATACCGAAAGAGCGGGAGGGATTGATCCGGGTGGTCATTACTTCTGACGAACAGAAGATCCACATTGAAATCCGGGATAACGGTGCGGGTATTGATCCTTCACAACACGGTAAGATCTTTGTCCCCTACTTCACCACCAAAGGAACCGGTTCGGGACTGGGACTGGCGATGGTGAAACAGATTGTTGAAGGCCACAAGGGAACCATCGACTTCGAGTCTACTGTCGGTGTGGGAACCACATTCATCATCGACCTGCCAAGGGCATAAAAAAAGGGGCACTTTCGTGCCCCCACTCGACCTTAAAACGAAATTAGTTAAGTCAGTAAATAGTAGATGATGAATATCATATCAATTGCGCAGGCAACTGCCGCACTATTGAGGATGTAACGCATCGGTGCCACAGCAAGTAGCAATGACAGGGTGATCATTGTAGGGATAACAACGACTGCGAGTGACCAGATTTCATTTACGGCACCCAAACCAACAGTTAGCCCGCCCATGCATCCTACTACGAGCAATACAACAGAGATCAGTCCAAAGCGATTGAACTCCGCTTTTGCGTAAATTCCTTTTTGTGGTGTTTCCAAATTTGCCATAGTTCTACGTTAATAATGATTCTCTACAAAGTTGAAGGATTGGCAGGTCCGTCAAAATGATCAATTTTAGCTTAAAACATGATAATTATCAGGTTTTTGAAGAGTCTGGTTCTTCTTAACTTGCACTGAAAATCAATTGGATGTTCCAAAGGATATTCTATATTTAAGGTGCTAAAACTATCAAACATGAAATTGAAAACTCTCTCCGGGGGTCTGGTGGCCCTTTTCCTTCTATTCTGTTTTTCCGGATTCTCGCAGGTTACAAAGCAGATTTTCTACAATTATTCTGAAGTATCAAAAGCTGATGTTGCAGGATTGGGAACTCCGCAAATCATCGCATCGAACAGCAAGGTATTTGAGATAGATGCAGAGTCGATCCGCCAGCAAATGGAAGGTGTAGCGCATCGTGAAGATGAGAACAGCGGATTTATCGCCAATATCTCGTTTCCACATCCTGACGGAACCATGCACGCATACACGGCAATGGAAAACAGTACCATGCATCCGGGATTGGCAGCTCAGTTTCCGGAAATACGTGCTTACGACGCATACGATACCGAAGGGACTATTGTTAAGTGGGATATTACGCCGCACGGTCTGCACGCAATGATCATGCAGCCAGGAAAGAGCACCATCTTCATTGATCCCATTGTCATGGGGAATACGGATTATTACATCGTCTATTATAAAAAGGACTTCTCCACAGATAAAGTACGCGAGTGTTTTTTCGATAGCGATCAGGAATCAATGAACACGAATAAGAAGCCAACGACAGGATCGATCAAATCCTTTGGTAGCTGTGAGTTGAGAACGTATCGTTTGGCCCTGTCGGCGACAGGTGAGTACACTACATTTCACGGGGGGACCGTGGCATTGGCACAGGCGGCTCAGGTGACCACAATGAATCGTGTAAACGGTGTTTATGAGCGCGACATGAGCGTGACAATGGTCATCATTGCCAACAACAACCTGATCGTCTATACGAATTCATCTACAGATCCTTTTACCAACGGTACTCCCGGAACAATGATCAACCAGAATCAGACGAACACAAATACTGTGATTGGAAGTTCGAACTATGATATTGGTCACGTGTTTGGTACCAATAGCGGTGGATTGGCAGGATTGGGCGTTGTGTGTAACAACAGCCAGAAAGCACGTGGTGTAACCGGAAGTGCTGCACCGGTCGGTGACCCTTTTGATATTGATTATGTGGCGCATGAGATGGGACACCAGTTCGGGTGTAACCACACCTTTGCCGGTACGGTTGGTTCATGCAGCGGTAACGGAAACCTTGCAACGGCAATGGAGCCGGGAAGTGGTACGACCATTATGGCTTATGCCGGAATCTGTGGTGCACTTAACGTACAGTCAAATAGTGATGATCATTTCCACGGGATCAGCCTGCAGGAGATGGGAAATTTTGTGACGGGTTCAGGAAATAGCTGTCCGGTATCAACCAGTTTGTCGAACAACCCTCCGGTGATTCTTTCCACGAATGGCGGAGTAGTTGTTCCGGCGGGAACGCCTTTTGCTCTGACGGCCGTTGCTACCGATCCGGACGGCGATCCACTGACCTATTGCTGGGAGCAAATGGACAATGCGTTCACCGCAGCGACGCCAAGTCCGACCGCTACAAGCGGCCCGAACTTCAGAAGTCTTTCCCCGATGACAAGCCCTACGCGTTACTTCCCGGCATTGCCAGGAACTTCGACCACCTGGGAGATGTTGCCGACAGTATCGAGAACCATGAATTTCCGTGTTTCCGTACGTGATAACTCGCCTGGTCCGGGCGGATGCAATGACCATCAAGACATTACTATTACCACGGATGCAGGATCCGGACCGTTCATTGTAACTTATCCTTCTGCTACCGGGATCACCTGGGTCGGATTGACTTCGGAAATCGTGACCTGGGATGTGGCCAATACGGATATGGCTCCGGTTGCCTGCTCAAATGTGGATATTCTCTTGTCAACTGACGGCGGTTTGACCTTTCCGACAGTTTTGGCATCGAATGTACCGAACGATGGTTCTCAATCGGTCGTTGTGCCGAATATTTCAACGACCACTGCCGTGATTATGGTCATTTGTTCGAACGGAACATTCTTCGATGTTTCGGACAACAACTTTACGATTACCATGGCTACCTACGATTACTCGCTCGGATCAACCCCTTCGAGTCTTACAATCTGTCAGCCGAGTGACGCAGTATTTACAGTAGATGTCGGATCTGTTGGCGGGTATGCTGATCCGGTAACCTTGAGTGTTTCAGGTGTTCCTGCCGGAGCTACCTCCAATTTCAGTGTCAATCCTGTGACACCGATTGGACAAAGTATCCTGACAATCTCCAATACGGCTGCAGCAGCACCGGGAGCGTATACATTGACGATTACGGCCAACAGTACTACCGGAACAAAAACCACTATGGTGGATCTGATCATTTCCAGCGGTGCACCAACGGCGGTTTCACAAACCGCTCCTGCCAATGGTGCTACGGGGGTATCTGTGCCGACAACGTTTACATGGACGACCGCTCCGGAGATCGGGGTTACGTATGAGATTGATATTGCCACTGATCCGGGATTCTCTTCGATTGTAGATCAGGCAACAGGTTTGACTGCCGCGAGTTATGTTTCGTCGTTGCTTTCTTCGACGACTACGTATTATTGGCGGGTTCGCTCGGTAACAGGGTGTGGATCGTCATCGTGGTCTTCTGCATTCAGCTTTACAACAAACAGTTGCAGTGTGTTCACCAGTACAGACATTCCTCAACCGGTAGGAGCAGCGAGTGTGACATCTACACTCAATGTAGCGGCAGCAGGAACGTTGACAGATGTGAATGTTTCCTTGTTGGACATCTCGCACGCATGGGTTGGGGATGTTCGCGTCACGTTGACCTCGCCCACGGGAACAGTTGTTGAACTGTTCAACGGTCCCGGAATTCCGGCTTCGACCTATGGTTGCGGTGGAGATGATATTTACGCTACGTTTGACGATGCGGCTGCTTTGACAGCGACAGATCTTGAAAACATGTGTAACGCCACTCCTCCGGCTATCTCGGGTGATTTCCAGTCTACGGATTTATTGTCTGCGTTCAACGGAGAATCCATGACAGGAACCTGGACGTTAACAGTATATGACAGTTATACGGCATCAGACAATGGAACGTTGAATGCCTGGAGCCTGCAACTCTGTACAACGCCAAGTTGTACGGACCCAAGTGTACCGACGATTTCAGGAACAACAACAATTTGTCCGGGTGCTTCAACGACGCTTTCCATTTCTTCCGGAGCGCTGAATGATGCCACCGCTTGGGAATGGTATACCGGGTCTTGTGGAGGGACACCGGTTGGAACCGGAACTTCACTGACTGTTTCACCTGTTTCGGCTACCACTTATTATGTGCGAGGAGAAGGTGGATGTACAACTCCCGGAACCTGTACTTCAGTTACCGTGACCCCGGAGGACGTTACCGCACCAACCTTGAGCTGTCCGGGCAACCAGACAACGACATTGAATGCTTCTTGCCAGGCGACATTGAGCGACTATACC
Organism: Crocinitomicaceae bacterium; assembly: GCA_050300995.1. Lineage (GTDB taxonomy): Bacteria > Bacteroidota > Bacteroidia > Flavobacteriales_D > Crocinitomicaceae > UBA4466. The sequence goes on from JBNKYR010000054.1 coordinate 15,141, forward strand.
GGAATGGCATCTGTATCGGATGCCTGCGATGCTTCCCCAGCGGTTTCGCAATCACCTGCGCCGGGAACCACAATTACGTCCGCCACTACTGTGACAATCACTGCAACGGACGCATCAGGAAACAACACTTCCTGTACTTTCACGGTGACACCGTTGGATAATACTGCTCCGACATTGTCTTGTCCCGGTAACCAGACCGAGACAGCAAACGGGGCATGCCAGATTGTTTTACCGGACTATACAGGTTTGGCTTCCGTATCGGATGCCTGCGATGCTTCCCCGGCTGTTATGCAATCACCTGCACCGGGTACAACGGTGACCGGTGCTACTACCGTGACACTTACGGCTACAGATGTATCCGGGAATAATACCTCCTGTACTTTCACGGTCACGCCAACAGATAATACACCTCCAACAATCAGCTGTCCGGGTAACCAGACAACTGCTTTGAATGCTTCTTGCCAGGCAACACTGAGTGACTATACCGGTATGGCTTCCGTGTCAGATGCCTGCGATGCTTCACCAACGGTTTCGCAGTTACCTGCTCCTGGAACGACTATTACGGCAGCAACAACGGTAACACTTACCGCGACTGATGCATCAGGGAACAATACTTCCTGTACATTTACCGTGACTCCGGTAGACAATACCGCTCCAATCCTGACCTGTCCGGGTAACCAGACGGAGACAGCCAATGGTGCATGTCAGGTTGTTTTACCGGATTATACTGGTTTGGCTTCCGTATCAGATGCGTGCGATGCATCTCCTGTTGTTACTCAATCTCCGGCAGCGGGAACAACGGTAACAGGGGCCGCTACCGTAACACTTACAGCTACGGATGCGTCCGGAAACAGTACTTCCTGTACGTTTACGGTTACGCCAACCGATAACACTCCTCCGACGATCAGCTGTCCGGGTAACCAGACCGTTGATGCCGGTGTATCTTGCCAGGCCTCATTGCCGGATTATACCGCGTTGGCCAGCGTATCTGATGTTTGCGATGCTTCTCCGACTGTTTCTCAGTCACCAGTGGCAGGAACGGCTATTACCGGTGTGACAACTGTAACGATCACCGCTACCGACGCTTCAGGAAATAGCTCATCTTGCACATTTACTGTGACACCAGTGGACAATACGGCTCCTTCAATCGTTTGTCCGGGAACACAATACGTGTGTTCAGGAACAATGCCTGATTTCAGTACTATGACATCCGTTTCAGATAACTGCGATGTATCACCTGTATTGACGCAGGTTCCGTCTTCGGGTACGGCTCTTTCAGTGGGAACGACGACGGTAACAATGACCGTTGCGGATGCATCGGGGAATACAAGTTCCTGTACTTTCGACGTCGTTGTGAACTCGTATAACCAAACTGAAAATGTGTCGATCTGTTACGGAGATGTATACACATTCCCTGATGGAACAACAGGAACTACCACGCAGACTTATACAAGTATGCTGACCACGACTGGAGGTTGCGATAGTATCATCGTAACGAACCTTACCGTTGATGCACAGATCGACGTTTCCCTTTCAGCATCGGGAGCCACATTAACTGTCGGAGCATCAGGTGCAACCTATCAATGGATTGATTGTGATAACGGAAACAGCCTGATTGCTGGAGCTACGGCACAATCGTACACACCGACTGTGACAGGTAATTATGCGGCGGTTGTTTCAGTAGGGAACTGTTCTGATACATCTGCATGTCAATTGGTGGATTTTACTTCACTGGCTGAATTGTCGTCCAACAGTGTGAACATGTATCCGAACCCGGCCGGAGATCAGGTGACGATCGAATGGTTGGGCAGGGTTGAGCGCATTGAGATCACAGATGCACAGGGTAAATTGGTGCAGGAGGTACGTGAACCACAAGGATCGTCGTACCACATGGAACTTGTGAGGTTCAGTGCGGGAGTTTATTTTGTGCACGTGTACAGCGAGACAGGAAGAACCGTTCTTGACCTGGTGAAAGAATAAGTACTTCAGTGATACATTTAAGGGCTGCTATAAAGCAGCCCTTTTTTCTTGCTTTGTGACGTGGACCCCCTGTTGTATCAGAATAAAAATTAACTTTGTTTCAGAGGTTATTGCATGGATGAATCAAAGAAAATAGCCGTCATTGGTGGTGGTAGCTGGGCAACAGCCTTGGTGAAGATCTTATGTAACAATGTTACTTCTGTTAACTGGTACATGCGCAATGATGGCGCAGTT
>JBNKYR010000055.1:0-17306 GCA_050300995.1 Crocinitomicaceae bacterium
GTCGGACATCAGGCCTACGGACATAAGATCCTGACCGGTCGAAGAAGTGTTTTTCATACCAATCGTATCAAAGGGGGAATCTCCGGGTTTCCGAAGCGTTCGGAAAGCGAATACGATACCTTTGGCGTAGGCCATTCTTCTACATCCATCTCAGCAGCACTTGGAATGGCTGTAGCCAATCGTTACAAGGGAGAGAAGGAGCGTCAGCACATTGCCGTGATCGGTGATGGTGCCATGACTGCAGGATTGGCCTTTGAGGGTATGAATCATGCCGGTTCCGAAAAAGACGTGAACCTGTTGGTCATTCTCAACGACAACTGCATGTCGATTGACCCGAACGTAGGAGCACTGAAAGAATACCTGACCGACATCACAACATCGCATACCTATAACAAGGTGAAAGATGAAGTCTGGAACCTGTTGGGGAAAATCTCCAAGTTTGGTCCGGATGCCCAGTCGGTGGTCTCCAAAGTGTCATCGGCACTGAAAGGAAGCTTGTTGAAACAAAGTAACCTGTTCGAATCCTTGAACTTCCGTTACTTCGGACCGGTGGATGGTCATGACGCAATCGGCCTGGCCAAAGTCCTGGAAGATCTGAAAGATATTCCGGGTCCAAAAATATTGCATTGCATTACCCGAAAGGGTGCCAAATACAAATTCTCGGAAGAAGGCAATCCGACCCAATGGCATGCGCCAGGTGTTTTCAATAAGGATACCGGTGAGATTGTGAAAATTGTTCCGAAATCACCGCAGCCACCGAAGTACCAGGATGTATTCGGACATACCATTGTGGAACTCGCCGAAAAGAACGAGAACATCATGGGAATCACTCCGGCCATGCCGACCGGTTGCTCATTGACGTTCATGATGGAAGCTATGCCAGAGCGCACTTTCGATGTAGGAATCGCTGAACAACATGCGGTAACATTCTCTGCCGGACTGGCCACTCAGGGCATGGTGCCGTTCTGCAACATTTACTCATCGTTCATGCAACGGGCCTTTGATCAGGTATTGCATGATGTCGCGTTGCAAAATCTCAATGTAGTTTTCTGCCTCGACCGTGGAGGACTGGTGGGAGCCGACGGTGCCACACACCATGGGGCATACGACCTTGCTTATATGCGTTGCATTCCGAATATGATCGTCAGCGCACCAATGGACGAAGCCGAATTGCGCAACCTTATGTACACCGCACAGCTGAAGGACATGGGGCCATTCTCTATTCGCTATCCGCGTGGATCGGGTGTAATGACAGAATGGAAAACACCGTTTAAAGCAATCAAAGTGGGAACCGGTCGTAAAGTAACAAGCGGCGACGACCTGGCCATTCTGACAATCGGACATCCGGGTAATTTTGCCCAGGAGGCTATCGGACAATTAAAAGAAAGTGGCGCTTCAATTGCTCACTACGATATGCGTTTCGCGAAGCCATTGGATGAAACCTTACTGCATGAGATCTTTACGAAATTTGACAAAGTCATTACCGTGGAAGATGGCTGTCTGATGGGCGGTTTCGGTTCTGCTGTCATTGAGTTCATGGTGGATCAGAAATACAAAGCAGAAGTCGTGCGACTCGGGATTCCGGATGCTTATATCCAACATGGTACGCAAAAAGAACTCTGGAAAGAATGCGGTTACGATACAGCTGCGATCATTGAAAAGATCAAACACATGCTTCAACTCGAATCGACAGGAAAGAGTGAAGTCGTGGGCGGCTGATCCGCATGGAACAATCCAATCCTTCATACATCACTTATTTCAATTGGAGCACCGGTAAGGACTCTGCATTGGCTTTGTACCGACTTCTTCAAAATCCCGAATATTCTGTGGGTTACCTGCTCACCAGTGTCAATAGTGCATACAACCGGGTGAGCATGCATGGACTACGCCGGGAAATCATGGAACAGCAAATTGCGTCACTAGGGATTCCGGCAATGACCGTAGAATTGCCGGAAAGTCCGGACATGGAGACTTACGCCGTCAAAATGCGTGAAGCCGTTCATGCACTTCAGGAAAAGGGATTTCAACACACTGCTTTCGGCGACATCTTTCTGGAAGACCTGCGTGAATATCGCGAAAAGCAACTGGCCGAAATGGGCATCAGCGCTCACTTTCCTCTCTGGAAAATTGATACGCGAGAACTCATCCTTGAATTCATCGACCTCGGTTTCAAGTCTGTGGTGATTTGTGTCAATGCATCCAAACTTGACGAAAGCTTCCTGGGGCGCACAATCGACCGGGATTTTCTGGACGATCTGCCGGACGATGTTGACCCCTGTGGAGAGAACGGCGAATTTCACACCTTTTGCTACGATGGGCCGGTCTTCAGACATCCGATTTCATTCAAAGAAGGCGAACGCATACTGCGAAACTATCCCAATCCGGACAAAAGCGATGGACAGGAAGATCTCGGTTTCTGGTACCTTGATCTCTTACCTGAAGAACGCTGATTTTCCTATCTTCGTCTAAAACACAGGCATGTCGGATAATTACAAAGAACTGAACCGCATTTCGTGGAATGAGCGCACGGCAGCGCACCTCGCCTCGGATTTCTACGACAATGAAAGCTTCATTTCCGGACGAAATTCACTTAACTCCATTGAGCTGGAACTTCTTGGAGACCTGAATGGTACTTCTGTGCTCCACCTGCAATGTCATTTCGGTCAGGACACTATTTCCCTGACCCGGTTGGGAGCAGAAGCCACTGGTGCCGATCTCTCGGACAAAGCCATTGAAGCCGCCCGTGATCTTGCTGCAAAAACAGAATCTTCTGCCAGCTTTGTGTGTTGTGATATTTATGAACTTCCCGACCATCTTGAAGGGCAGTTTGATACCGTTTTTACCAGCTACGGGACCATCGGATGGCTTCCGGATCTCGATCGTTGGGCAAAGGTCATTGCGCATTTTCTGAAGCCTGGCGGACGTTTTATCATTGTCGACTTTCATCCTTTTGTATGGTCATTCGATAACGACTTCAGCACGATCGGATACGACTATTTCAACCGGCAGACCATCCATGAAACGCAGACAGGCACGTATGCCGATCGTGAAGCTCCTATTTCTATTGAATATGTCAGCTGGAATCATCCCACCAGTGAAGTGCTCAATGCCCTCCTGACAAACGGCTTGCGAATCACTGCTTTCAATGAGTACGATTATTCTCCTTACGATTGTTTCCGGCACACGGTTGAGGACGAACCGGGAAAATTTCGCATCTCAAAATTCGGAAACCGTCTGCCGATGGTTTTTGCCTGTGTGGCGGTGAAGGACTGAGATCTGCGACTATTCAGCCTCCAGAATTCCTAACCAATTGCGCAGGATTTTGGCGATCTCCTGACGCGTAGAAAAATCGAAACTTGTGATCCGGGTGCGGTGATCGCCACCTGGTAAAATGTAACGGAAAAGTTCTTTTTTCGCAGCATCTTCCGGTAAGTTTACTGCTGTTGCACTCCAGGGATCCTGACCTCCGTAAACGAAGAGAATTTTACGGGCATCATTTTGTACAAACGCGTTAACACGACGCATCGGTTCCGGAGAAAATGCCTTTTCCATTCCGGCCGGCATAGTAAACTCGAAATTGTAAGTGTCCTTCGACAGGTACTTGCTGAAATGCGTTGTGTCGTAATCGTAAATGCCCATTTCGGTCATCGCCGCATAGAAATATGGTCGCAGCTTCCGTACACCCTCCTTTTCAAAGAAGGAAACACCGGATACATACAAAACCTGTTCAAGCAACTCGCTGGCACTGGCGCTTTCCCCGGGAATTTTTTCGAAGTCGTTGCCCCATTGCCAAAAAGCAAATGAATACTCAAGGACATAATAATCCAATGCCACCGATGGAGGAAAATCCCACGACCAGCCTTCCTCTTTCATCTTCTTTTCCAACTCAAGTACCAATTCATTTTTTCTCCGGAGGCAAAGCAACTGGAATTCTCTGATGCGTTCCCGCTGTTCGGCGGTTCCAACGGATTCAAGAAATGCATGAATACGTGGGTCCTCGCGTTCGGAATTGAGTGGCGCCACATAGCAAACGCTGGCCTCCACATCATCCGGGTAAAAAGAACGATGGATCAAAGCTGTCTGTCCACCCTTGGAAATTCCTGTCGTTAGCCAAGCACTCTTCGGATAAAGTTTCTTCAATGCAGTAATGATCCTGTGATGATCCCTGGCTGCATTTCTGACGGTCAATGTTTCCCATGGAACATCCCCCTTCGGTACCGAATTTCCAAAGTAGCGGTGTTCAACTGTGATTTGGTTGGCATCAAAAATCGACGGAAGTTCTCCGGCATTGTCAAAATACATGTCATACCCCTCCAGATCAACAATTACCGGACTGTCGAATGAAACATGCGACAAACGAATTTTCTGAAGAAAGACGGGAGAAGTCGTGTCAAATGGATCGGTGTGCTGCTCGAAGTACAACTCGTAGTACTCATTGAAATGATCCTTTGGTTCGAGAACTACGATCTCTTTGATTTCCGAAATACTTCGGAGCGCCTTGAGTAAGTTGCTATCTGCGGTTTGCGCTCCGGCATTTTTGGCTACCGAACAGGAGGCAAGTACAAAAAGGACCATAAGCCCCGGTACTATCTTGCGGATCAATGACATGCTTTGTGGTTTGAGTTGTTGTTCAAATATACTGCGAGAAACAACAAGCGCAATGATTCGGGCAAAATCCCATGGGAAATAGCAAGTATAGCATCAGTCAGCTTTCGCCCCTTTTGAGCCCCCAAAAAGAAGGTGTGAAAAAATAAGAAGCTCACGAAATGCCCAAATAAAAAGAGTTTTCGCGCATTTTCTTATTTAGACTAAATAAAAATACCGGATTCATGGTATTGTCCTGACGGGTTTCCCGCCTTTACTTTGTCATCGTAAATCTGATACTTATGACAAACTTTAAAATACACCCCATCTCACTTTTCCTGGTATTTCTCTTCTTATTTCCTCTATCAAGCTGCAAAAAAGAAGGCTGCACTGATCCTGCGGCAAGCAACTACGACAGTAAAGCAAAAAAAGACGACGGAAGTTGCCTGTACAACGATCCTTACGCCTCACAAAAACAACAGATCAAAGAAACATACGCCAACATGGCCTTTGCCGTATACCTCGACGCATACAACACGGCACTGGATCTTCAAAGCGCAATCAACACTTTCGTAGCCACTCCAACGCAAGCCAACTTTGATGCCGCGAAACAAGCATGGCTTGATGCCCGTGAGCCTTATGGCCAATCGGAGATCTTCCGTTTTGTGGACGGACCAATTGACAATTCCGCCGACGGTCCCGAAGGACTCATCAATGCATGGCCAATGGACGAAGCGTATGTCGATTATGTAAATGGTGCTCCGAACAGCGGGATCATCAACAATCCGGGTACTTATCCGACCATTGACGCTACTACATTGATCACTGCCAACGAATTCGTTGGCGAAACAAATATCAGCCTCGGTTACCACGCCATTGAGTTCTTGCTTTGGGGACAGGATGAAAGTGCGACTTCTGCAGGAATGCGTCCTTACACCGACTATGTTTCCGGAGGAACAGCATCCAACCAGAACCGCAGAGCAGACTACCTCGTTCTTGCTTCCGATATCCTTGTACAGGCGCTTGAGCAGGTAAAAAACGAATGGGATCCGAGCCAGTCAAACAATTACCGCTCGGAATGGCTGTCAATGGATAACGACCTCGCCATGCGTAAAATGTTCAACAGTATTCGTGTGATGGCTGGTGAAGAACTCTCAGGAGAACGCATGTATACGGCCTACGACAATATGGATCAGGAAGATGAACACAGCTGTTTCTCCGATAATACGCACCGCGATATTGCACTTAATGCACAGGGCATCGAAAACCTGTTCACCGGCTCGTACATGACAGTCGACGGTTCAACGGTGTCCGGCTATTCCATCAGCGATCTGGTAGCAGAAATTGACGCGACAAACAACAGTGCCATGCTTACACAATTGCAGGATTCCAAAGACAAAATTGCGTTGATGTATATCCCGTTCGACCAGGCCATTGTATTGCCTGCAGAACGACCCAAAGTACTGGATGCGATCAATTCACTGCTTCAGCAAAAAACCATTATTCTAAACATCGCTGCCTCCTTTGGCATCACATTCTGACACTTATGAAATCTAAGATTCTGGTTGTTGCTTTCGTTGCCATCAGCGCTCTGCTGGCCTGTAAGAAAGAAATACCCACACCTGGCGATCCGGTCTCAGCCTACGCCCTGGCGGGAGAAAACTGTTCCGTCAACGACGCCACTTCGTATGCTTTTTCACATGAGGTCAGTGGGTTGAATACACAGCAAAGTCTTGATTTTTTCGTTGGGAATTCCTTCTTCCAGCAAAACTGGGTAGAAGCTCCTTCATCCACCACGGCCCGAGATGGCCTTGGTCCACTCTTCAATACACAATCCTGCTCCTCCTGTCACTTCAGAGACGGGAGGGGCAAACCATTCAGCGGGGAAGGAATTCTTTTTCGTCTGAGTGTTCCGGGAAACAATCCCGAACCGATCTACGGCGGGCAATTTCAGGATCACGGAATATCCACCGCAATGTCCGAAGGCGATATTCTGATCACTTATTCCGAAATGGCGGGGCAGTTTGCCGACGGAAGTATGTATTCCCTGCGCGTACCAACCTATAGCATGATCAACCTCAACTACGGAGCAATGGATCCAGGCACACTGGTTTCACCGCGTGTCGGCGGACAGGTCATCGGGCTCGGATTGCTGGAAATCATTCCGGAAGCCGATATCCTCCAGTATGCAGATGAATCCGACAGTGACGGAGATGGAATTTCCGGTCGGGCGAACTATGTACATGATGTCTACAACAACATGACCATGATCGGTCGCTTCGGATGGAAAGCAAATACACCCACACTTGCTACCCAGGTGGCCGCTGCTTTCAACGGTGATATCGGCATCAAAAGCACCTACTTCCCCACTGAAAACTACACAGCCAATCAACCCGGACTGAGCGGACTTCCCGATGGTGGTGTGATCGAGATCAGTGACGATGATCTGGAAAAAGTCATTCTATATTGTCGAACACTTGCCGTCCCCTATCAACGGAACCCGAATTATTACAACGTACGCACCGGTCAGCAACTTTTCCGCGAACTGGAATGCGCCAAATGCCACCGTGAATCCTTTGTGACCGGAACGGCTGGCAATATTGCTCCTTTAAAAAGCGTACAGATCCATCCGTATACCGATCTCTTGCTACACGATATGGGACCAGGGTTGGCCGATGATCGTCCGGACGGGCTCGCAAATGGCAGTGAGTGGCGAACTCCACCACTATGGGGAATCGGGCTGATTGAAACCGTGAACGGTCACAGTTATCTTTTGCACGACGGGCGCGCCCGTACCATCGAAGAAGCCATTCTCTGGCACGGTGGAGAAGCTGAAAATTCAAAAGAAGCATACAAGGCCCTCGATGTCCGGCAACGCCAGTACGTATTGGATTTTTTGAATTCGCTGTAGTTGAATTTATTTAGACTGATTATAAATACCACAAAAACGGTATTGCAGTATCAAAGGCCTACCCTTTACTTTGCAGCGGAAATTTATTGCCTAAAAATTTACTTATGAAATTGACATATTTTTCTATCGCTCTGTTAGTTTTCTCTGTTTCAATGACCAGTTGTAAAAAAAGTGGTTGTACTGATCCTACAGCGATTAACTATAATGAAAACGCTAAGGAAGATGACGGAAGCTGTGAGTTTGAGGTCATCCAACCGTACACGGTTCCCTCCGCTTACAATTTCACAGACAATGCAGGGAATTCAACGGTCGATTACTCCGGACAAACAGATCGTTTGAACCAATTGCGCGAGATCATCGAAATGATGGAACTGGGTGAAACCTCCACCATCAATGGACAGGCATTGAAAGATATGTTTGCCAATGTAAATGGAGACGGAAACGGTAACTTCTCTTTCAGTTCAGTCAAGCAGCTGAAAGACAAATGCTTTACCGGGGACGCTGCAATTTTCGAAAGCATGATGGACGACTGTGCCCTGGCCAGCCTCAGCAATGGTATGACAGCAGGTCCGGGACAGGCCGGGACGCTTTCTTCCGGAACCTCCACCTATCTTTTTGATGCCAATGGACACGACAATGCTGAAATGGTGGAAAAAGGGCTCATGGGAGCAGTATTCCTCTACCAGGCTTTGAATGTCTATTTCGGTGACGGAGAGATGAACGTGGACAATACAACAGCTGTGGACGCGGCCAATGGGAAATACTACACCGCTATGGAACACCACTGGGACGAAGCCTTCGGTTACTTTGGTGTTGCTCCGGACTTTCCGTCGACTCCGGCAGATGGCTTCTGGGGAGAATACTGCGAAATACAAGACCCGAATCTCTCGTGCATCGCAGACATGATGAACAATTTTCTGAAGGGTCGAGCAGCAATCAGCGCCAACGTGCTGACTGATCGTGACGCAGCCATCCTGGCCATTCGTACGGAGTGGGAAGAAATTTCAGCCTATCAGGCCATGGATTACCTGAATGCAGCGATCGGTTATTTCGGTACAGATAATGCCAAATTCCTTCATGCACTCTCCGAGGCATACGGTTTCGCATGGAACCTGCGCTACGCACCACTCGAAACGCGTCGTATGAACAACTCGGAACATGCTGCACTGATGGCACTTTTCAACAACGATTTCTGGTCGATGTCGATTGCCGATCTGAACGCGATTAAAAATACCATTGACGCTAAATACTGATTATGAAATTCGGAGGACGTATTATCGTATTACTGGCTGCCACGAGCATTGGCCTGATGGCCGGATGTAAAAAAGACGATCCGGATGAACCGGCAGAATTTGACAAGGGCGCACTGGTTACGCATCTTGCTGACGATCGCATTATTCCGGCAATCAACGACTTTGCCTCAGCGGTCAATGACCTGGAAAGTGCCTACCTGACCTTTCAGGGGGACCTCAGCACTGTGAACCTCGAGGTCGTTCGCGATAAATGGAAAGCAGCTTATCTGAAGTGGCAGGGCATCAAAGTATATGATTTCGGTCCGGTACGCGATTACGGCCTTAAGGCTGCGATGGCCACCTTCCCGACAGATACGTCAAAGATCAACGCCAATATTTCCGGAGGAAGTTATACACTTTCCGCTGCCGCAAATATTGACGCCGTTGGCTTCCCTGCACTTGATTACCTCCTCTTCCGTGTTGATGCACTCAACTATTTCGTAGGCAACAGCGCTTACACAACCTATGGACTGGATGTCATCCAAAAAATGAAATCTGAGATCACACTCGTGCAGAGTGCCTGGAGTTCCTATCGCGCCACTTTTGTGACCTCCACAGGAACCGAATCAACCTCAGCGTTTTCGGAATTGATCAACGAATACAACCGCGACCTTGAACTGTGCAAGAATGCCAAACTGGGAATTCCAATCGGCAAGCAAAGCCTGGGTGTTCAGCTTCCCGAATATCTGGAAGCGCGTCGCAGCGGATTTTCATTTGAACTCCTTCGTGAAAACGCGTATCAACTTTACCTCTTGTACTCCGGTTGCTATTACGGAACGAATGCAAGTGGAACCGGATTCGACGATTATCTGGGGCACCTCGGGAAATCCGATGTAGCGGGCATGATCAGTGCCAATTTTCAGCAAATCCTGACAAAGATCGATGGCTTTTCCGGTACTCTTGAACAGGAAATGCAGAACAATCCGGGCGGATTGGATGAACTGTATCTGCTTTTTCAAAATCAGGTGGTGGCCATCAAAACCGATATGACCTCCGCTTTCGGTGTACTGATCACCTACCAGGACAACGATGGTGACTAGACTGACAACGCGGCTCTCCTTCTTCAAAGAGACCTCCATTGCGCCGCTTGTCGTCTTCCGGATCATCTTCGGAGGGTTGATGCTGTTTGGCGTCAGCCGATTCATGCTCAAAGGTTGGGTGCAGGAACTCTACATTAATCCCGAGTACTATTTTGGATACCTGGGCTTTGAGTGGGTCAAACCACTTCCGGGAGATTGGATGTACCTTCCGTTTTTACTCATGCTGATCGCATCTTTAGGTATCCTTTTCGGGTTTCTTTACCGCTTTTCCGCAACCCTTTTTTTCCTGTCGTTCACCTATGTGGAACTCCTCGACAAATCCAACTACCTCAACCATTACTACTTCGTTAGCCTGGTCGCATTCCTTATGATCCTCGTTCCGGCACATCGCTACTTCTCGATTGATGCACTTCTCTTTCCTTCCATACGCAGGAAAACCACCTATCAATGGCATATTGGGATTATTAAATTCCAGTTGGGGATCGTATACTGTTTCGCAGGGATCGCCAAGCTCAATTCCGACTGGTTGTTCCAGGCGCAACCGCTAAAGATCTGGCTGCAGGCCCACCAATCCATGCCATTATTCGGGCCGATGCTCGGCTCCGAGTGGCTCGCTTACGGTTTTAGCTGGATGGGATGCTTTTATGACTTGTTCATCGTCTTCTTTCTGCTCAATCAACGGCTTCGGCCAATTGCATATGCCGCTGTGGTCTTCTTTCATTTCGTCACCTGGTACCTGTTCCCGATCGGTGTATTCCCATGGGTGATGATCTTCAGTACCCTCATTTTTTTCTCTCCCGACTTTCACGAAGGTATCGTGAACCGCCTCCGCCGATTGTTCGGACTGGCAAAGACCTCCTTTTCCGGAACCGGTTTCCTGAAGCCATCTCCATCATGGATCAAAGGTTTTCTGATCGTTTACATTGCTATCCAGGTCCTGGTGCCCTTCCGCTACCTGCTTTATCCGGGGGACCTTTTCTGGAACGAAGAAGGTTTTCGTTTTTCCTGGCGCGTAATGCTGATGCACAAAGAAGGACATGCTACTTTTTACCTGCACGACAAAACAACCGGCCGCGAATCGGAAATTGACAACAAATTATTCCTGACGCAAACACAGGAAGATCAGATGTGCACGCAACCCGACATGATCATCCAGTACGCCCGCATTCTGAAGAAGTATTACGATGGCAAAACGCTGACGTACGGAGATCAATCTTTCACGATCAAAGATCCTGCAATCTATGCCCGCATTTATGTAAGTCTGAACGGAAGACCCTCACAACTTTTTGTCGATAAGAAACATGATCTGGCCTCACTGCCATACAATCTGAAACACCGCGAGTGGCTTGAGCCTTTCCAACCATGAAATACCTGTTGATCATAGCGTTCATGTCCTGTATCGGACAACTTTGGAGCCAGTCGGTGCGCGGGAGCGTTCGAGATGCCAATAACATCGGTATTCCGGGAGTGACCATCAAAAACCAGAGCAGACAGGCATGGGCGCGAAGCGGATCGGATGGCGAATTTATCATTCAGGCGCATCCGGGTGATAAGCTTCTGTTCTACTTGCTGGGATTTGATTCTACCTATGCCGAGGTTGCTTCATCCGGGCAAGTGCTGGAAATTCGGATGAAGGAAACTGTGCAGGAAGTGGCCGAGGTAAACATCACACGGAAACGGCTCGAAGATTTCAATGTGGGATTTCTTCCTCCGGTAAAGGGCGTACAAATCTATACCGGTACCAATGCCGTGATCGAACTGAAGAACCTGAACGGAGCCAAATCAACCGGAAACCCGCGGGAGATCTTCGCGAAAGTGCCAGGTCTGAACATTTGGGAAAGTGATGGCGCAGGAATTCAGATCGGCATCGGAGGACGCGGACTCAGTCCGAATCGCACGGCCAATTTCAATACACGTCAAAATGGATATGACATCAGTGCTGACGCCCTCGGATATCCGGAGAGTTACTACACTCCACCCGTAGAAGCGCTAAAATCCATTGAGATCATCCGTGGGTCTGCTTCGCTGCAATTCGGTACGCAATTCGGTGGGCTGCTCAACTTCATCATCAAAGATGCACCTTACGATACACCACTCGAATTTACTACCCGAAATACAGTCGGAGCCTATGGCTATTTCGGCACCTTTAACCGCCTTGCCGGTACCGCCAACCGCATCACCTATCAGGCCTATCATCAATACAAGCGTGGAAACGGTTACCGGAATAACAGCGATTTTCAGCAACACCAGGCCTTCGCTCAACTCGGGTATTATCTCCGCGAAAATCATTTGGTGAAAGTCGAATTTACCCACATGAATTACCTGGCGCAGCAAGCCGGAGGGCTCACGGATCTCCGATTCGAAGAAGATCCGAAACAAAGTCTCCGAGAACGGAATTGGTTCAGGGTAAACTGGAATGTACTTGCTCTCCACTACGACTGGCAGATCTCCAATAAGGCCCACTTCAATATTCGTGTATTTGGGATGCTGTCTCAACGTGAAACTCTTGGATTTCTTGGAAAAATCACCCAGCAGGATCCGGGAGGAAATCGCGACATGCTTGGCGGGGAATTCAAAAATGCCGGAGCCGAATTGCGCTTCCTGCGACGCTACAACCTTCAAAAAGACACTGCAAAGACCTCATTCCGGGGCGCCTTTCTTATTGGTGGTCGCTACTACCGAGGATACACAACTGCCAAACAGGGGCTTTCCCATGACGGCAACGGACCCGATTTCGGTTACCTGCACCCTGATGACCTCGAAGGGTCTTCCTTCAGTTTCCCTTCCGAAAACATAGCGGCCTTCGTGGAAAATATCCTTTTCATCGGAAAGCACCTCACGATCAATGCCGGATTTCGTTTCGAGTACATTCAAAGCAGTTCGCAAGGCTACTATAAGCAGTACCTGATCCATCCGCTGAACCAGGATACGATCGGAGTTTATACCAACACCGACACCAATTACGTGCACCGTACTGTTCCACTTTTCGGAATTGGCGCCTCTTTCAAAGTATCCGGCAAATCGCGACTGTATGCGAATTTTGCTCAGAATTACCGCGCCATCAACTTCTCAGACATCCATATCAGCAATCCGAATGTGGTGGTCGACAGCCTTATTAAGGATGAGTATGGATTTACCGGCGAACTCGGCTTCCGCGGATTGCAACGCAACTTCCTGATCTACGACCTTGCCTGTTTCTACATTTTCTACGGAGATAAGATCGGTCTCGCTCCTAAGGAAGGTACCATTCAGAAAGAACGCACCAACATCGGCAATGCCCAGAATTATGGGGTTGAATTGTTTACCGAAATTGACTTTATCCGGGCGTTTCGCGATAGCTCCCGACATTCCTTTTCGCTCTTCATCAATGCCTCCTACATCAACGCCAACTACATTTCCTCGAAGGAAGCCAATTATGTAGGCAAGAAAGTTGAATACGTCAGCTCCATCATCACAAAGTGCGGATTGGCCTACCGCTTTGGCGGATGGAGTTTCCAGGTGCAGGGAGCCTACAATTCCGAGCAGTTCTCCGATGCTTCCAACTCTCGTGAGCCATCCGGTGATGCTGTGATCGGCATCATTCCGTCATACATGGTCTTTGATTTTTCGGCGCGGTATCGCTTCCGACGTTTTTTCCAGATGGAACTTGGTGTCAATAATTTTACCAATCAACAGTATTTCACGCGACGTGCGACTGCATATCCAGGTCCGGGTATTCTCCCTTCCGACGGGATCAGTGGTTACCTTACCGTTCAGTACCAGTTCCGCTTGAAGCGAAAATAAATCAACGATCGTCGAGGATAGTTAGCACTCCGGGCATACAACGAAACGTCACCGAACCTTCACCGGTCAGCTCACCATCCGATTCACAATAAAGCGATTGAGTTCCGGCCTCTACGTGCACCTCTGATGATTGAAAATAATGTGCCTCCGGATGATGGATTCGTTTTCCCTTTTTCAGGCGACCCAGATTTCGCACGTAATCCATCAGGGATACTTTCCCCAACACCACCATTTCCAACACACCGTTATCCGGACAGGCATCCGGCGCGATCGTCAGTCCATGGCCGAATGTAGTCCCGTTACAGGCCGCAACCATCAATATCTTCCCCTCAGCGTTGAACTCAGCCGAGGAAATTTTCAAGGTTGGTTTGCGAAACGCAAAAAAAGCCCTCACAATGGCCGTAGCATAAGAAACCTTTCCGTTCAATTTCCAGTTTTCCCGTTGGCGCATCAATGTGCGAATGACATAACCGTCAAAACCTACTCCTGAAATATTGAGTGCATAGCGCACGTCATCTTTATGCCGTACTTCACAAAGATCAATCTGTCTTGACCTCCCTTCGCGGAGAGTTTTCAGCCATTGCTCTCCATTGAAAGTGCCCAGACTCTTCCGGAAATCGTTTCCCGTACCGTTGGGCAGGAAGGCAAACAAAGGTTTTCCTTCCGAGCGCATAATCCCGTTTACCACTTCGTGACAGGTCCCGTCACCCCCAACAGCCACCACAATATCCGCTCCTTCATTTCCCGCCCTTTCAGCGAGGGAAATAGCCTCCTTTGGCGCCGTGGTTGTTAAGGTTTCCGTAACCATGTCCTCCATTTCACCTACACGATCAATCAAGCGAGCCATCTCCTTTTTCAACGGACGACTACCATTCAAAATAAATACGATGCGGCGTTGCATAAATTTCGTTCGGGTGAAGTTACGCTTTTTAGCAATCCCGTTTTACCGGATTTTCGGCGATTAACAGCCCGTAGAAGACCGTATCTTTAACTTGAAGGAAAATGCGAACTATGAAACAAACTCTTCTTATTCTTGCCCTCGGACTTTCGTCACAGGTGTTTGCCCAACGGGAACAAATCCCTTACGGAACCAAATCCGGTGATCCGGAATGGGTGCAGTACATGTACGGTGAAAATCCAAACCTGTTTGTCCTTCGGGACAAGTACGATGCATACTATGCAAGCCATGAATTCATCAAAAACCGCCATACTCAATATTTCAAGCGCCTGTTAAAGGAAAACTGGCTGTTCGTGGATACGGAAGGAAACATCCAGCCGAAGCCTGAAAAACGGACCCAAACAGCTACGGTTAAGAGTCCAACCTCTCCATGGGAGGAAATCGGTCCCTGGGATTACGATCACGACCAGGCCATGACTTTTCAGGTACAATCGCCCGGAGCAGCTCACGTGTATACCGTCGAGCAATCGCCCTCAGACGACAACCTGATCTACGCCGGGACAGCCACGGCAGGTGTTTGGAAATCCACCGACAAGGGACTCAACTGGATTTCCGTTACCAGATTTCTCGACGTAAATGGTGTATATTCCATTGCACTTGATCCCGCAAATACCAATACGGCCTATTTCGGTGAACGCGACGGCCAACTCTGGAAAACAACCGATGGAGGAACTACATGGAATATTATCGGTGATCCAACCTTCCAGAGTAGCGACAAATGGTTTCGTGACCTGAAGATCATCGGTCCGGACGTTCTCCTCGCTGCTACGAACGGAGGGCTTTTCCGCTCTGCGGACGGCGGTCAGAACTGGACCAATGTACAATCCGGTGAGCACATGGAAATCGAGATCAATCCTGCCGATCCGAACATCCTGTATTCCGTAAAGCTGGTCAGTACCCGTACGGAATTCTATAAATCCACGGATAACGGTCTTACCTGGACCATCAAGACCAACGGCTGGCCTTATCCTGCATCAGGCGACGAGCAAAAACGCGTCGAGATCGGCGTGTCTGCAGCCGACCCTACCATCGTTTATGCATGGGCATCGGGCGAAGTTGGTCCGAATGGAGGATTCTACGGATTTTACAAGAGTACTGACTCCGGAGAAAGTTTCAACTTCGAGTGCTGCGACGGCTCTCCGGGAGGAACGCCTACGGCAACCAATCCGAACATGCTCGGCTGGTCTGAAGCTGGCGACGAAGAAGGCGGACAGTATTATTACGACCTTGCCTTCGGTGCATCGCCTTCCAATGCTGACCGCGTATTTGGTTCCGGCATCAATGTGTGGCGTTCGGTAAATGCAGGTGTTGATTGGGAACTCAACGGCCACTGGGTAACCTGGGTAGGCGCCAATACAGCAAGCCGTTATACGCATGCCGATGTTCACGACATCAAGTTCTTTGAAAATGGTAGCGGCGGCGTGGATATGTGGGTCGCTTCTGACGGAGGCCTCTATTACTCTTCTGATCAAGGTGACAATATTGAGCCTCGTATGCACGGCATTCACGGAACTGACTTCTGGGGCTTTGGAGCCGGATTTAAGGATGGCTACGTCATGCTCGGCGGAACCTATCACAATGGTACACTGATCCGATACAACGATATTTATGAAGGTGGCCTTGCCAACCCTTCCGAAGGAGGATGGCTCGCCGAGCTTGGAGGTGATAACTACCGCGGATTTGTCAACTACGCCGATCATAAGATCGCTTATGCAGACAACGGTTCTTTCACATTTTCCGATGTGCGCACCATCCGCAAGTCCAACCGTTCATTTGACGGTACGAAGAAATGCAATACCTCCTATGTAAGCGGCGAGTACGGAACCTATGGTTTCCTTCCCAACAACTACACGACCTTTTACTCGCCCGTGGGCACGAAACTGTACAAAACCACTAACGGTGGAGTCAGCTTCGAAGAAGTCTATGATTTCGGAGGGTCAAAAGTGATCCAGGTAAAAGTTGCCTGGTCGAATACCGATGTGATCTACGTAACCCACAAACAAAGCAGTGGTGTTTACAAGATCAAGCGTTCCGGTGATGCAGGCGTGACATGGACAGACATAACCCCGTCATCCGGTGTGACCATTGGCAATCAGAACCGCGCCAAGTACATCGAAGTAGATGACAAAGACGAAAACAAGCTTTGGTGCATCCTCATGGGAACGCAAAACGGCAACAAAGTTTTCCAATCCGTAGATGGAGGTAGCAGCTGGACGAATATCACAAGTATCGAGATCAATACCGAAAACGTGATCAGTATTGCCCACCACTACGGAACCGATGACGGTCTGTACATCGGCACCACGAAAGGGGTGTATTACCGCAACAATACCCTCGGTGCATGGACACTTTTCAATAACAACCTCCCAACCAGTACGGCATGTGCATTTCTGGAACCCTATTATGCAGAAGGGAAGATCCGTACGGCCAGCCAGCGCGGTGTCTACGAGTGTGATTTTTACGAAGATGCACCTCCGGTAGCCATGCTGTCAGCCAATCAAATGACGTTGAATCTTGCCTCGGATTGTCTCGCCGACAGTATCCAGTATGTCGATCACAGCACTGTGCGCAGCGCCAGTGCCACCTGGAATTGGTATTTTGATGGTGGCTCACCGGCTACTTCCACTCTGGAAAACCCGAAAGTCATGTACGATACCCCGGGGACTTATGATGTCAAATTGGTTGTCAGTGATGCATTTGGAACCGATTCCATCGAATACACCAACTTCATTACCATT
>JBNKYR010000056.1:0-17210 GCA_050300995.1 Crocinitomicaceae bacterium
TGATCTCGGCACCAAGTCCAGGAGTTTCTCCTTTGTGTCCGAACGAAGCACCTTTGATCGTATTCATGTCCTGATCGATCGAAATGTTCCCCCAGGTTGGTCCCAGAGTCCTTTTCCGGCAATTGGAATGATGTAAACCGTTTCGCCGCTCAGGTTCCCCATGAACAACGGATAATTACGGTGCTTTTCATCTCGTTTTTTGTCTTTGTATTCCTGGCGGATATCCACGTCGAACGCAGTTCCCTCAATCACCTTTCCGTTCACGTCAAAGATTCCTTCAATGACATTCCCCTGGTAATCCAGAACAACCGACTCGTCCAACTTGATAAACTCCTTGAACTTCTCTTCCACATTCTGTCTGCTGATCCCCTCCTTATCAAGATCGAGCATCGCCGAAAGAATGTCCAATTGCTTTTTCTGCACTGCATTGGCCTCGATACGTGGCTTCAATCCCATTGCGAGAAGGGAGAGAATGGTACCGACCACTACTACCAGCGTAATTGCAAACCCAAAGGTATAGCCGTTACTTTCTTTATTAATTGCCATAATCAGATCGTTTTAAGTCGTTTCATTCTTCGCTTGATGTTCGCCTGAATCACATAGTGATCAATGATCGGAGCCATCACGTTCATAAAGAGGATCGCCAGCATTACTCCTTCCGGATACGCGGGGTTCAAGACCCTGATCAGAATCGCGAGGCAACCACCAAGGAATCCGTATATGATCTTACCGAAAGCCGTTTGCGCAGCTGTAACCGGATCCGTTGCCATGAACACAGCACCGAACGCAAATCCTCCGATCACCAGGTGATATTCAGCAGGCAGATCGAGGTAAGCATTTCCTCCGACACCGTTCAGCAACAAGCCCATCAGGTAACCTCCTGCAAAGAAAGAAGCCATGATACGCAATGAACCTACTCCGGTTGCCAACAAAACAATTGCTCCGAGAAGAATCGCAACAGTTGATGTTTCACCAATGGATCCCGGGATATATCCCATGAATGAATCCCACAAAGAATAATGACTTGTATAAGAGTCAAGACTATCAAATACCGGTTTGTCAGACATAAAGGAAGCAAGATCTCCCAAGGCTGTTGATCCGGTGAAACCGTCTACAGAGGCCTCAGTCCCTGACATCCATACTTTATCTCCTGACATGGAGGTTGGGTATGCAAAGAAGAGGAAAGCACGTGCCGTAAGCGCCACGTTCAGGACATTCATCCCTGTTCCTCCGAAGATCTCTTTTCCGATAATTACCGCAAAAGCAGTTGCCACACCTACCATCCAAAGCGGAACGTCAGCAGGCATGATCAATGGAATAAGCATTCCTGAAACGAGGAATCCTTCATGCAATGAGTGACCACGAATGATCCCGAAGATGAATTCGATGGTAAGCCCCACACCGTAAGAAACTACGATCAACGGAAGTACTACCCACAATCCACGGATGATCTTGTCTCCACCGTTTGCCCAGTAATCGAGGGAACGATCACCGGCTTCAGCTACCATTTCCCAGTGACCTGTATTGTAAATTCCGAAAAGGAGGCATGGAAGCATCGCCAGGATCACTGTCATCATGGTACGCTTCAGATCCACACCATCACGAATGTGTGCTCCCTTCTTCGTTACATGAGCCGGAGTAAATGCCAGTGTCATGAATGATTCAAACACCGGATTCCACTTTTCAAGCTTACCACCCTTGGCAAACTTCGGCTCCATATTATGAACTATTTTTTCTAAAAATTTCACTGTAACTGTTTTTTTAGTTTACATGCATTCCTCCTGGATCAGATCGAGTCCCTTACGGATCTTATCCTGAATGTCAATTTTCGAAGTGCACACATATTCGCACAATGCAAAGTCTTCCGGAATTACCTCGTAGATCCCGAGCGCTTCCATTCCGTCAATATCGTCCGTAATGGCCGCCTTTACCAATTGCATTGGCAGAATATCAAAAGGGAACACGCGCTCCAATTCGCCTGTAACAACGAATGCACGTTCTTCTCCGTTCGTATTGGTATCGAGTCGGAATTTCTTTCCTGGCAACAAGAATGTCGGGAACAATCGTGAGTTCGAGAACTTATCGAAACCAGGTCCCATCCATCCTTTAGTAAGGGAGAATTTCAATTGATTTCCTTCCGGAATTACAGTGATCTGATTGGCATAGAAACCAAGATAACCGTCATTCGCAATTTGATCCCCGGTCAACACGTTACCGCTGATCACACGCACGTTGTCAGAAGTCACCTGCCCTTCGAGAATGTGAGCCACATTCGTTCCGGAGATCACTTCAAAGTAATGCGGGTCCTTGATCTCAGACCCTGTCAAAGCAATTGTACGTCGTGCGTCATATTTACCTGTAAGAAAGTAACGACCGATAATTGCCACGTCCTGTGGATTTACGGTCCAAACGAACTCACCTTTGTTGATCGGATCAATGTGGTGAATCTGAGTTCCTACATTTCCTGCAGGATGTTTTCCTGAAATCTTGTTTACCTGAACTCCCTGCGCTTCCGTAAAAGTTGAATCCGCAGGTGATTTTCCGTTCAATGTAAGGTGAACCTTTCCTGAAGTCAGTTTCGCCAACGCATTCAAACCTTCCTGGAACTCCTTGTTATTTCCGTGAAGAACGTAATCGAAATCGGGAGCCAGTGGTGAACTGTCGAATGCCGAAATAAAGATCGCCTTAGGTTCATTGTTCGGATTCGCCACAATGTCGATCGGACGTTGACGAATGTACATCCACAAACCAGCCGCCAGCATTCGCTCCTTTGTTTCTTCCGATGAAAGTTTACTTACATCCGAAGGAGCTCCATCTTCATAACGGATCTCTGCATCAGCGGAAATCAAAACCTCAAGGATCTTTCGTTTCTCCCCACGTACAATGGCCTCAACGGTCCCGCTTACAGGGGAAACACATTTAACGGACTCATTGTATTTATCATGGAAGATGCATGTTCCTGCCTTCACCTGATCGCCTTCTTTGACAACCATTTTAGGGATCATACCATGAAAATCAGGGGGCTTAATCGAGACTGTTTTCGGCAGAACTAATTCGGACTTCACCTTATTAGCTTCTCCTAAAAGCCTTATATCCAGGCCTTTTCTAAGCTTTACTGTTTTTGACATGCATTACAGCGTTTAAAAATACAGTGGCAAAAATATAAATTTCGGGTGCAAGTGTTAAAGTTCCCTAAAGGGAAGATGAATTCTGTAATTAATTTAGAATGATTCTAAATTATGTTTGAGCAACAATCCAATTGACAAACATTTTCGTCTTATGAATAACACTAATCGAATCAGGAGATTTTTTATTTTTGGTTCTGCAAACAAACTTATGAGCACACTCGTTACATCTGGAGTTCAGATCTCAGTAAAAACCTACTTCCGGGAGGACCTTTCCGACATCCTTGAAAACAGTTTTTTCTTCAACTATGTTATTGAGATCGAAAACACCAACAATTTTGATGTCCAACTGATGACCCGGGAATGGTACATTTTCGATTCGCTTAACGAAGCGCGATATGTTTCAGGAGAGGGGGTAATCGGAGAACAACCTGTGCTTAAGCCGGGAGAGCGATACACCTATACCAGTGGTTGCGATCTGCGCTCGGATATCGGAATGATGAAGGGTTTCTATACGTTTCGCAATCTGGTTGACGGAGAACTGTTCCAGGCCTTTGTCCCTACATTCCTGTTGGAGCATCCCGGAAAAATGAATTAATGGGCTTTCCTTCGGCGCAACCAGCCAATTGTTAAAAGCAACACTAACGCCCCCCCAAGAATCCAGAGGTACATCGACGAACTATCTTTCGAATCCACAGGATTGTCCGTTAATACACCTGCTTCACGAATGGTCTTTTCAGCATAGGCAATGATATCCTTATCTGCTGATTTCTTCTTTTCAAGTTCTTTGTCCAACTCGCCCATTCGGGTTTCAATCTCTGCGAACTCCTTTTTAAACCCCAGCGTCTCACACAGCTCCTTCATTTCCATAAGCGCGTCGTACTCATCACCTGAAAAACCATTCTTCTTTGCAAAGTCCATCGATTTGCTGAAGTTGATATACGCGTTGTGATAGTCACGCGTTTCCTTATAATAGTACCCGATGTTGTAATAGCTTTCAATAAGCCCCTTCTGATGATTGATCTTTTTTCGGATCGACAGTGCTTTTTCAAAATAAAACAGACTGGAATCAAGTTCTCCGAGATTAAAATGGAGAATCGCCATATTGTTATAGGCGTGGGACAAATGGGCTCTTGAATTTGACTTCCCGCTGAAAAGAATACTCTTTTCGTAGTACTCCCTGGATAGATCCGGATTGCGTTCCATCTCCACTTCTCCCAAATACGCGTATGCATCGGCCACCGCTTCAAACTTCCGGAATTTGGCTGCTTCGTCCTTGTATTTAAGAATGGTATGCACAGCCACGGCGGTATCACCCGTCGCACAATAGGATCTGCCCAAACCTATTTTTGCATTGAACGCGCTGGTTGGATCAGGGGCCAGTGCCCCGTAACGCAGCGATGACAGGTACATTTTTATCGCGTCGTGGTATTTTCCTAACAAATAATAGGCATTCCCCAACTCATTATAATTGATTGAAAGCTGGTCGTAATCCTCTCTTTTACTGAAAAAACGACGGGAAGAATTCAGGTGCTCAATCCCCTGCTCGATCTCTCCGGTACGGATCTGATAGCTTCCCAAAGAGGATTCACCAACAGCTTTTGCAAAAGCATTTTTCTCCTCCGCAGCAGCCAGCATAAGCTCTACAGCCATGATTTTCAGGGAATCGAGGTCGTTACGCAGGTACTCGTTCCAGAGGTAAAGACCGGCCTCCGCTTTTTTGACAATATCCTCCTCGTGCTGAAACGATGCATACGTATGCTGCGCGCCTACAGGCGTACAAAGTACCCGGAAAAATGCGATCGCAACGATCAGTTTGGTGGACCAGTGATTCGGTTTCATGATTCTATCCTGCTTTGCAAGGATAGCCAACATTGATTACTTTTGCAAAAAATAAAAAATTATGTCAAACGCGCTTTTTCAGGTCCCTATAGCAGTCAATGAACCGGTTCGCGGATACGCTCCCGGGTCAGTTGAACACACTCGTCTCATTGAGAAATACAAAGAAATGCTGAACCAGGCTCCGATCGATGTACCGATGTACATTGGCGGAGAAGAAGTAAGGACCGATAACAAGCGTCCTATGTCGCCACCACACGATCACCAGAAAGTGCTCGGACATTATAATTATGGTACTGCCGAACACGTAAACGCAGCGATCGATGCGGCAATGAAGGCGCGCGAAGAATGGGCTAATCTCCCATGGGAGCAACGTGCTTCCGTATTCCTGAGAGCGGCGGACCTGCTGGCCGGACCTTTCAGAGATAAAATGAATGCAGCCACCATGCTTGCACAATCGAAGAACGTTTTCCAGGCGGAAATTGATGCTGCCTGTGAGTTGATCGACTTCTTCCGATTCAACGTGCAGTATATGACACACATTTACCACGAACAACCGGAATCTCTTCCTGGCATGTGGAACCGCCTCGAATACCGTCCATTGGAAGGGTTTGTATTTGCAATCACACCGTTCAACTTCACCTCTATTTGTGCCAACTTATGCGCGGCTCCGGCGATGATGGGGAACGTTGTGGTTTGGAAACCGGCCGAATCACAAATGTATTCTGCACAAGTGATTATGGAGCTTTTCAAGGAAGCAGGTGTTCCTGACGGGGTCATTAATATGGTTTCCGTGGATGGTCCAACCGCAGGAGACGTGGTATTCAAACACCATCATTTCGGAGGACTGCACTTTACCGGATCTACTGCCGTATTCCGTCACCTCTGGAAAGAGATCGGAGAAAACATTCCTACCTACCGTAGCTATCCGCGGATCGTTGGAGAAACCGGAGGTAAAGACTTCATCATGGTCCACAAATCGGCGAATCCAATGGAAGTGGCTACAGCGATGAGTCGTGGTGCGTTCGAATACCAGGGACAGAAATGTTCGGCGGCTTCGCGGGCGTACATTCCTCAAAATCTATGGCCGGAAGTAAAACGCGTTCTGACAGAGCAAGTGACTTCTTTCAAAATGGGAAGTCCTGAAGACACATCAAATTTTGTCAATGCAGTGATCGATGAACGTGCTTTCGATAAGATCGCCGGATACATTGATTACATCAAGGCGCAATCGGATGCAGAAATTATCATCGGTGGAAACTACGACAAGTCAAAAGGATACTTCATCGAACCAACGGTTGTTGTGACCAGCAACCCGAAGTTCCGTACCATGTGTGAAGAGATCTTCGGACCGGTACTGACCGTTTTCGTTTACGATGGTGATGATTACGAAGCGACCCTCGACCTTGTGGACAGCACATCCGACTATGCACTTAC
This sequence comes from Crocinitomicaceae bacterium, assembly GCA_050300995.1. Classification (GTDB taxonomy): domain Bacteria; phylum Bacteroidota; class Bacteroidia; order Flavobacteriales_D; family Crocinitomicaceae; genus UBA4466. Next base: position 6,402 of record JBNKYR010000056.1, read on the forward strand.
AGGTTCGATCATGTCAAACGATCGTTATGCGATCAATCTTGCCATGAAAAAACTGGAGAATGCTGCCGGTAATTTCTACATCAACGACAAGCCGACAGGAGCAGTTGTTGGACAGCAACCTTTCGGAGGAGCACGGGGATCGGGAACAAACGATAAGGCCGGAGCTGCCATGAACCTGCTTCGCTGGGTTTCTGCACGTACGATCAAAGAAACGTTCGTGCCACCAACAGACTATCGCTACCCATTCCTGGGATAAGATACAATGATTCAAAGGGGCCGCTGAAAACGGCCCTTTTTTCATCCCCATTCATGGAATTTGATTACTTTTCTTTGCAAGAGTTACATGGACAAGCTGCGCATTCATATCGTTGAACCTGTCGGAGGACATGGAGGAATGGATTTCTACGATTACGGTTTGGCTCAGGGACTCGCAGCTCAGGGAGCGGAAGTTGCCTACTACACCTGTTCAAAAACAAAGATCCGCCAGATCGACGGAGTAGAAACCCATACCATATTCGGTAACGTCTGGTCAAAAAAGGGGATTTCCAAAGGCATCAACTACCTCCGGAGCTATCTCCGCGCATTCAAAGATGCTGACAAAAAAAAGGCAGACGTAGTGCACCTCCACCTCTTCGAAGTAGGTCGCTTGAATCTACTCATACTTTCGATGACGAAACGTTTTCGCTTCAGGACGGTGATCACCCTTCACGATGTGGACCCGCTGGCAAGTAAGGCCACACCGAAAATTCACGAACGAACATATGCGCTTTGTGACAAGATCATCGTCCACAATGCCTTCAGTCGCAATGAACTTCTGAAAAAGCAGGTTTCTCCCGACAAAATTGCCGTGATTCCACACGGGAACTACATTCCGTTTATCGAAGCAGTTCCGGATGTACCCCGCGAAGACACGCTTCGCCTGCTGTTTTTCGGTCAAATCAAGGACGTAAAGGGATTGGATATTCTGCTCGACGCTTTGCACATCGCACTCAAAACAACCCCGAAACTACATCTCACGATTGCCGGAAGACCCTGGCGTTCCGGGTGGTCAAAGTATGCCGATCAGATCAAAAATCTGGAATTGGAGGGTGTGGTAGAAAGCCGGATCGAATACATTCCAAATGAAGAAGTGGCTTCCCTGTTTGCCAAAAGCGATCTCATCATCCTTCCTTATCGACGCATTTACCAGAGCGGTGTGTTACTGATGACCATGAGCTACGGCAAAGCTTGTCTCGCTTCCGATCTCGAACCCTTTCGTGAAGTCATTACAGCCGATAAAAACGGATTGCTTTTCACTGCCGGTTCTGCAGAAAGTCTGGCCGAACAGCTTATCCGTTGTGCCGAACATCCTGAAATGCTGACGCCGATTGCAAATGCAGGACGTGCGTTAATGGAAACCAAATTCAACTGGGAAAGTGTAGGGATGGAAACCATGAAACTCTACCGGTCGATTCCGGGTATACGAAAGTCATGAGCGAGCGGCGAAAGAAAATAGCGATCATCGGTTCGGTGGGAATTCCCGCAAACTATGGCGGGTTTGAAACACTGGCGGAAAAGCTCTCGCTGGAACTCAAAGATCGGTTCGATATCACCGTGTTCTGCAGCAGCAAAAGCTACGAAGAAAGACTCCCGGAATACAAAGGCATTCGTCTGGAATACATTCCACTCAAAGCAAACGGAGCGCAAAGCGTTCCTTACGATATGTGGTCGATCTGGAGGGCTGCCAAACATCATGACACCCTACTGATCCTTGGCACCGGGGGCTCACTCGTCCTGCCGATCTGCAAACGCCTCTACAAACGCAATTACCTCGTGCATGTGGACGGCATCGAATGGAAGCGCGGAAAATGGGGAAAGATTACCCGATCGTATATTCACTTCGCAGAAAAATTCGGTGTAAAGCGTGGCGATTGTGTCATCTCCGACAATCAGGCGATTAAAAATACGTTGCTCGACTCGTATGGGATTGACAGCGTGATGATCCCATACGGAGCTGACCATGTTTCCGCTCAGCCATTGTCCGATGAAGTGCGCAACAGTCATCCGATTCTGCAAAAACAATATGCCTTCAGCGTATGCCGTATTGAACCGGAAAACAATATCCATGTGCTCCTCGGGGCTTTTTCAAAGATTCAAAAAATGCCATTTGTTCTCATCGGCAACTGGCACAACAGTGCATACGGGCTTGACCTACGCGAACGTTACGGGGCTCATGAGAATTTGCTTTTGCTCGACCCTATCTACGATCAGCAACTCCTGGACCAATACCGGAGCAATTGTTCGCTTTATTTGCATGGACATTCGGCCGGCGGGACCAACCCTTCACTGGTGGAAGCCATGTACCTCGGCTTAAATGTGCTGGCTTTTGATGTTTCTTTCAACCGTTTTACCACGGAAGAAAAAGCCTCGTATTTTACCACAGCAAAGGATTTACAGGAAAAAGTGGATCAATCGATCATTGAAAACGGGAAAGTGATGCAGGCGATTGCGCTTGAACGCTACACCTGGAAAAAGATCGCCGAGGCTTACACAGAGATTTTCTGATCGCTAGTGTTCCTTGCAGGAATAAAGGATAGCGTTCACCTCCTCTTCAAAATACGATTTCCGATCGGCGAGGGTCCAGATCTTCACCTCATAAAAATGCTCCTTTCCTTCGAGAAAAGCCACCCAGTATGCCAGTGGTTGTGATGTTCCGTACATCTGTACATCAAAAGCGGTCAGAATAGCCGGCATACCATTTACGTCCTCATCCGTGAGGTGCTTTTCCTTCAATACCGAAGATGTATTCCTGAACGGCGTCAACCGCGCCTCCGAAAATTGCTTCAGATCCGATGATGCTCCCTGTTTCTTCGAAATCGCATGAATCTCAAGGTAGCGCTCCTTCGATTTCCGTGAATATTGAACGTAGCTCTCATTTGTTTCCGGATCCTTCTCAAGGTAATCGGGGACGTACACCGATAGACCACTTTCGATCTCAATCATTCGGGCATCTTCCGGCAGCTGAGCAACCGTTTCATCAATTACGGGCGTCTCCGTTTCCTGACTGCAGGACGCCAACCATCCGCCGATTGTAAGGAAAGTAATCGACATGAACACCCGAAAGCGGGCGCTTAACGAAGACATTTGAAATAATCGAAAGGCTCTAGGCATTCGTTGCACTGGTAATGCGCTTTGCAGGCCGTACTTCCAAACTGGCTAACCATGCGTGTGTTGCTGGAACCGCATTTCGGGCAGGGAACAACAACCGGCTTTGCAAACAGCGTACTCTTGTCCGGTTCATTTTCCGGCGGAGCGATTCCGTATTCACGCAGTTTATTCCGGCCATTCTCCGTGATCCAATCTGTCGTCCATGCGGGCGATAGTACCAATTCAACGGTCACTTTTTCAATGCCCTTTTCGTGCAATTTTTCCACGATATCGTCTTCGATACGTTTCATCGCAGGACAACCGCTATAGGTTGGCGTAATGATCACTTTCCAACCATCTCCCTCCTCAAGAACATCGCGCACCACCCCCAGGTCGTTCACTGTTAAGACCGGAATTTCGGGATCGGCGACCTCTTCGAGGTACTTCCATATTTGTTGTGCGTCTACCATTCCATTCCGGGATAAGCGCGTTGCATATACTGCAACTCGGCGAGAATATAACCAAGATGTTCCGAATGCATCCCACGACGTCCACCTTCATGTTTCCAATTGTTCGTCGGAATTGTCAAAGTGGCTTCCCGAAGAACTTCCTGAACAACATTCATCCATTCCTCTTTCAAACCTTCCATTGAAGGAATGACACCTTCCTGTTGCAATGTAGCGTCCGCCTCATCCGAATAAAACAACTCGGAGGTGTAACGCCACAGGGTATCCAATGAATCCTGAATACGTTGATGCGACTCTTCCGTTCCATCTCCCAAACGGATTACCCATTCGGAAGAATGCTTGAAGTGATAGCGCGTTTCTTTGAGCGATTTTTCAGCGATAGCCGCCAATGTCGCATCCTTCGCATTAACCAGTCGCTCGAAAAGCAATTTCCGGTAAGCATCAAACAGAAACTGACGCATCATCGTCATTCCGAAATCTCCATTCGGTTGTTCAACGAGCAGAAGGTTCTTGTATTCCCGATCGAAACGAAGATACGCCAGATCATCCTCCGTGCGTCCTTTTCCTTCCACTTCTCCGGCATACTTCAGCAAAGATGTCGCCTGCCCGATCAGGTCAAGCGAGAGATTGGTCATTGCAATATCTTCTTCCAGGATAGGGCCATGTCCACACCACTCCGACAAACGATGTCCGAGGATCAAACTGTCGTCACCTAAACGAAGCGTGTATTCAAACAATGCATTCATAATTGGTCTTCTTACATATGTTCAATACCATCCGGAACGGTATAGAACGTTGGGTGACGATATACTTTTGAATCTGACGGCTCATACAACGCGTCTGCATCATAAGGGTCCGATGCAAAAATGTCCTTCGATTGCACCACCCAGATACTTACTCCCTCCGAGCGACGTGTATACACATCCCGCGCATTTTCAATTGCCATATCCACGTCCGCTGCACGAAGACTTCCCACATGTTTGTGGCTGAGTCCCTGCTTGCTTCTGATAAAAACCTCCCACAGAGGCCATTCTTTGTTTGCCATTTTTTTAGACATTAGACTGTTAGACATTAGACTTTCAGACCAGACAATAGACTTCAAACGTTAGAATTAAGACAGACCTGTCTTTTGTCACCGAATCTACTGTCTTTATCTCTCTACCTACGATGCCATTCGTTTTTTACGCTTCTCTGCGTAAGCATTTGCAGCTTCACGTACCCACTCACCTTCTTCCTTCGCCTTGCGACGCGTATCGATACGATCTTTATTGCAAGGACCATTTCCTTTCACTACTTCCCAGAATTCATCCCAGTTGATCTCACCGAAATCGTAATGACCGGTCTCTTCATTCCATTTCAGATCAGGATCCGGAACCGTCAACCCGATCAGTTCTGCTTGTGGTACGGTGGCATCCACGAACATCTGACGAAGTTCATCGTTCGTATGTCGTTTGATCTTCCATTTCATCGACTGTTCCGTATGCCGCGAATCCGCATCATTCGGCCCGAACATCATCAAAGAAGGCCACCAGAAACGGTTCAGGGCATCCTGCGCCATTTCCTTTTGCTCCGGAGTACCTTTTGCGAGCGTAGTCATAATTTCAAATCCCTGTCGCTGGTGGAACGATTCTTCCTTACAGATCCGCACCATCGCGCGGGCATAAGGTCCGTAAGAACAACGGCACAAAGGCACCTGATTCATGATCGCAGCGCCATCGACCAACCAGCCAATTGCCCCCATATCGGCCCATGTCAGGGTCGGATAATTAAAAATGGAAGAGTATTTCGCTGCTCCGGAATGAAGATCATCAATCGTTTCTTCACGATCCGCTCCCAGTGTTTCAGCAGCGCTATACAAATAGAGACCATGCCCGGCTTCGTCCTGCACTTTTGCCAGCAAAACAGCCTTTCGTCGTAAATTTGGAGCACGTGTGATCCAGTTTCCCTCAGGAAGCATTCCCACAACCTCTGAGTGCGCGTGCTGCGAAATCTGACGGATCAATGTTTTACGGTAATCGTCCGGCATCCAGTCGCGCGGCTCGATCTTGATATCCTTATCTATTTTTTCCTGAAAATGACGCTCCAGGACAGAAGTATCTTGTTCTTTCATCTGCATTTTTAATGAGCAGAACAAATTTACGAAAATTCACACATCCATTTGTCATGGAAGTTCCCGAAGGGAAGACATCCCTCTTTTCCACAGAAAATAAGTACCTTTGCACGCAAATAAAACGCAAGCATGACCCCTAAATTTCATACGCTCAACGTGCGCGAAGTCCGACGTGAAACGGAAGATGCAGTCTCCATTGCATTTGACATTCCGGAGGAATTGAAAAACGATTATGCCTTCAAATCAGGCCAGTACCTGACGCTGAAAGCTGACATCAACGGTGAAGAAGTCCGACGTTCTTACTCGCTTTGTTCCGCTCCATATGAAAATGAGTGGCGCGTCGCCATTAAAGAAGTAGAAAACGGACGGTTTTCGGGTTATGCCAACCGTGAATTGAAAGCGGGTGCGTCGTTGGACGTCATGACACCCAGCGGTAATTTTATTTTTGAACCGCAATCGGGCCGTCAGGGATCATACGTGTTGTTTGCAGCCGGTTCCGGAATTACACCGGTGCTTTCCATCCTTAAAACCATCCTTCAGGATGAACCGGATAGTGATGTGACGCTTTTTTACGGAAATCGCGGTTTTGCTTCTGTAATCTTCCGCGAAGAAATTGAAGCCCTGAAGAATCAGCACATGGATCGTTTCCGTGTTGTTCATGTATTCTCACGGGAAAACCTCGGAAACGAGATCCAGAAAGGACGTATCGACGCGCAGAAAGCGGCTGACCTCTACGACGCCTTCCTGAGTGGGTTGAACATCGACGGAGTTTACCTTTGTGGCCCGGAAGAAATGATCCTGGGAGCGAAAGAAAGTCTGATCGGCAAAGGGGTCGACGAGAAGAAAATTCACTTCGAACTCTTTACAACTCCTGTGAGCGGAAAAGCATCTGCCATTGAACAACCTGTCAACTCGCCGAAGATCGAATCGAATGTTACCATCATTCTCGATGGCGACGAATATGATATTCACCTTGATTCCACCGGTCAGAATATTCTCGATGCTGCACAGGAATCGGGAGCAGACCTCCCCTTTGCCTGCAAAGGTGGTGTTTGCTGTACATGCAAAGCAAAAATTATTGAGGGAAGTGTACGAATGGACGTAAATTACGCGTTGGAACCGGACGAAGTTGAAGCCGGATTTATTCTGACCTGTCAATCGCATCCGACCAGTGACAAACTCGTTATTTCATTTGATGAATAATGGCACTCTTTAAATCACTCTTTAGCAAAAAGGACAAACTCCCGAAAGGGTTTTCACGAGTCGCTGTGCGCGAAGTGAAACGTCTCACACCGGAAGCGGTTCAAATCGTGTTGGACAAAGAACCGCAGGAAATGCCGTTTATCCCTGGCCAATACCTGAATTTCATTGTCAACATCAATGGAAAAGAGCTGCGCCGCTCCTACTCGATCTGTTCAGGGCCCAATGAACCACTTTCCGTTGCTGTGAAGGAAGTTCCCGACGGTACGGTTTCCGTTTGGTTCAATCGTGAGGTTGCGGCCGGAGACGAATTGATCGTGTCAAAAGCCGAAGGATCGTTTACTGTTCCATCGGATGCCAAAAATATTGTAGCCATTGCAGCAGGAAGCGGAATCACTCCGATCCTTTCCATTGCAAAATCGCTTGAAAACAGTGACCGAAATCTGCGCCTGTTTTACGGTAACCGAAGCCTGGATAAAACACTTTTCAAGACGGAGATCGATGTCCTGAAAAATACATATTGTCAATATTACCTGAGCGGAGAAGAACACCCGGATCATCAATCAGGACGAATCGATAAAGAGGCGTTTTCCGCTGTCGTTAAGGCTGATCTCAGCATCCTCAAATCGGATTGTTTTCTGCTCTGCGGTCCCGAGCAGATGATTCTGGATGTTGCCGAAGTTCTGGAAATGTTCGGCGTTCCGAAAACAAAGATCCGATATGAGTTGTTCACGACTCCGGTACTGATGAAATCCGAAGCATCGGAGGCACCTACTTTTGACGGAGAAGCTACCGTCACGGTCTACCTGGACGATGAGAAAGAAACATTTACATTGCATTCTGGCGGAGCGAGCATTCTGGAAGCAGCGAGCGAAGCCGGACTGGATGTTCCCTATTCCTGTCGTGGTGGTGTCTGCAGTACCTGCAAGGCCAAACTGCTTAAAGGCCATGCTACGATGCACATGAACTATGTTTTGACGGATCGCGAAGTAGAACAAGGTTATATCCTGACCTGCCAGGCGCATCCGAACAGTCCTGAGCTCGAAATCACGTACGATGTCTGAAACAGTTGTTGTACTCGGCGCAAGCCGTGGAATTGGCAAAGCGTTGGTCGAAGAACTGGCACAAGATCCGGCAAGAACGGTCGTTGCTCTGTCCAGGAACCTGTCACGCATGCAGGAAACTTTTAGCGAACTTCCAAATGTACAATGCCATGCACTGGACCTCGAAAAGAAAGATGTTCGGGAGCAATGCACTTCCATCTTCTCCAACCTGGATCACATTGATGTGTTGATCAACAATGCAGGCGCACTGGTCAACAAACCATTCAACGAACTGACCCGTGAGGACATTGAACACTGCTACCAGGTCAACATCATCGGCATCATGCAGGCCACGCAAGCTGCCGTCGAAAAAATGAATCGTGCACACATTGTCAACATCAGTTCAATTGGCGGTTTTCAGGGCAGCGTAAAATTCCCCGGACTCAGCGCTTATTCGACTTCCAAAGCAGCGTTATGCAGCTTCACTGAACTGTTTGCTGAAGAATACAAGGAAACGGAAATTCGCATGAATTGTTTGTGCCTCGGTGCCGTTCAAACCGAAATGCTCGAAGAAGCCTTTCCAGGTTATAAAGCTCCAATGACAGCAGAGCACATGGCGACTTACATTGCCGGTTTTGCGTTGCGTGCACACCAGTGGATGAATGGAAAAATCATTCCTGTTTCACTCAGTACTCCCTGAGTTGTTACTTTTTCGCCGAAGGTCATTACCTTTACATCAAACGTGACAAGGTGAGGCTCAGGCAAACGAAATCCATGACTGAATCGGAGATCATCGCTATGGCGAAGAAAGACTCCGGTTATTTCGGTGTCCTGTATGACCGTTACTTTGATCAGATCTTTCGCTTCACATTCAAACGTCTCGGGGGCAAGGAAGAAGTTGCCGGTGACCTGACACAACAAGTGTTCATCAAGGCGATGGCCAACATGGAAAAATATGAAGATCGTGGTCTTCCGTTCAGCAGTTGGTTGTACCGAATCGCGCAGAATGAAGTTTCCATGTTTTTCCGCCAGCAGTCCAAAAATTATGTGGTACCGGTGGATGAAAACAGGATTCAGGATCTGGCAAGTGAAGCGCACATCTCATCGTACATGTCGATGGATGAGCAGGCCAAACTGATCGAAATGCTCAATACACTGGAAGAAGAACACATGGATCTCATCGAATTGCGCTTCTTTCAGGAGATGAGTTTTAAGCAAATTGCCGACATTTACGGTATCACCGAGGCCAATGCAAAGATGCGAACCTACCGAATTCTGGAGCGCATCGGTAAAATTTGGAAGGACAGCAAATGAGGAAGTTCAGTGTAAATACGGACAAACAAAAAATCACGCCAACTGACGAGCAAATCAAGCGTCAGAAGGACTTCGCGCGTTTGCATCACGAATACGAACGCCTGACGAAGCGTGGTAAAAAACCGCTTTACCAGGATCCCAAATTATGGATGCTCCTCTTCATCCTCGGCCTCGTATTGTTCCTGACCTTTATGGAATCCTGAGAGCATCTTGGATTCGGCATCAATTTTTGTTAACTTCAGGTAATTATTCCGACCCTGTGGATAAATTACTACGTCTTGTTTTCTGCTATCTGCTGATCTCGCCTGTAATTCATGCGCAGGACATCCATTGGTCGCAATTCAACGACAATCCCATTTTTCAAAACCCGGGAAATGCCGGGAACTTTACAGGAGACGTGCGATTTGTAGGCAATTATCGCGATCAGTGGCGGAGTGTCACCGTTCCTTTCAGTACGCTTTCCATGTCTGTGGATGGCAGTATTTTCAACCGCAAGAACCTGGGCTATGGTCTGTTGTTCTTTCACGATGTCGTTGGTGATGGTCAGTTTCGTACGATTGAAGTGCAGGGGAATGTTTCTTACCAATTGAAGCTGAGTTCGGATTCTACCCATTGTATTCGGCCGGGGATTAACGTAGGGCTGAATCACCGGCAATTTAATTTCAATCAGTTCTATTTCGATAGCCAGTTCGACGGAACTATGTACAACCCCGGGCTGTCTACCAATGAAAACCTGCAATCCGACAGAAAGAGCAATTTTTCAGTCGGTGTCGGAACGATCTACCAGTTTTATAAAAACGACCGCTTCACCTTCACCGCCGGTGTGGGGGCATTTAATCTGAACCGTCCAAACCAGGGGTTTTACCTGGACGTCATTCCGCGGGATATCCGGGTAAATATTTTTTGGCGTGGACTTTTCAAGTTGAATTTCGACTGGGACCTGGTTCCCGGAATACAATATTCCGTACAAGGGAAATACCGGGAACTCAACGTGGGTTCTTCTGTCAAGTACACCCTGATCAATCGACTCGGACAGTACCGGGCACTTTACGCCGGACTCTGGTATCGAAACAGGGACGCCGGATACATCACTGTTGGAATGGATTATCAAAACTGGTTTGCCGGTCTGAGTTACGACATCAATTTTTCCAAGCTTGTACCGGCAAGTCGAGCGCGTGGAGGATTTGAAATCGCCATACGCTACATCCTTTTTCACTTCAAACCTAAAAAAGTCGTTCACAGAATATGTCCCGATTATATCTGATCATTTTTGCGTTCGGGCTTCCCCTGTGCTCTTTAGGTCAGAACTACCTGAAGAAATACCTCGACTTTGCCAAAGCGCAGTACGAGAAAGGTGACTTTTTCTACGCAGCTCAATACTACCAGAAAGCAATGGAACTTGATTCGAATACCATTGATATTCTCTGGAACTACGCAGAAACACTCCGGGCTTACAAAGACTACCGAAAGGCGGAATATTATTATGCGAAAGTTTACGATCGTGAAGAAGCCGGCATCTATCCGTCCAGCCTGCTCAACCTCGGACTAA
>JBNKYR010000057.1:0-17203 GCA_050300995.1 Crocinitomicaceae bacterium
GACTTTTCGTAAGTTTTTCAATGACTGATTCATCAAGATCCTCATCAATATCAAGTTCGGCATCACGTGTAAGTTTGAGTGCGTAGGACTCAATAATGTTGTAATCAAAGATCTTGAATACCTGCTGCAAGCCCAGGCGAATGACATCGTCCAGAAACATTATGTATTCTTTTCCGTCTTCTTTCGGAAGAATGAAAAAGCGATTGAGCATCCGTGCCGGGATTTCGATCAATGCATACTGCACTTTCTTGGAAGCGCCTTTGTTGTATAATTTGATCGCCAGGTATGAGGCCTTATCCGTCAATTCCGTTTTGGACTTATCGCTCAGCATCAAGGGAACCAACGTAGGACGTACGGTTTCCTTAAAGTAGTTCATAACAAACTTTGCCTGTTTTGCGGAAAGTTGCTGATCGTTGAGGAAATGGATATCGTGATCACGAAGTTCTGCGATCAATTGATCGAAGACCTTGTCAAACATCTCCTGTTGACGCTGTACCACCTCTTTGATTTCAGCCAGGAGTTCTTCAGGATCTTCATACAACTGTCTACGTGCCTGCTTTCCGAGGTCCAGCATTCGTTTAATGGTGGCCACGCGCACACGGAAGAATTCGTCGCGATTATTGGAAAAGATCCCCAGAAAACGAACACGTTCCAGCAAGGGATTTTCCTTGTCCATGGCCTCCTGCAAAACACGTTCGTTGAAGGAGAGCCAACTGATCTCACGGTTGAAAAAGCTTTCGTTTTCCATTCGCATGCGGGAAAGTACAGGAAGCGTATGAGTGGTATATTAAATCGGGATTAAATCCTTGTTAACACCCGTGACGCTCCGTTCCTTTTATCAATTATTTTGTTTTAGGAAATTCAAAATCAGTCATATCGATCTCATAAATGTCGATACTCGATTTATCCCCTACAATTTCGTAACCTGAAATAAAAGCACGTTTCAAATCCGGATAGTACGTGAAGTGTGTATCGTTGTTCACTGAGTTGATCCCATAACCGAGGTTGACAGGAGTGCTCCATGAATCGCCCAGGTTTTCGGTTACATAGACGTCGTATCCTCCAAGTCCTACATGGCCGTCCGAACTGAAGAAGAGGAAACGACCATCCGGGGAAATGTATGGCGTGGTCTCACGACCTTTCGTATTGACGGTCATTGGCAGTGGTTCTGCGTTGCCCCATGATTTCCCGTTCCGGTGAGCGACATAAATATCCGTGGAACTGCGTTCTCCCTTTCGGTCTGATATGAAATACATGGTGTTTCCGTCAGCAGTCACCGTTGCTGCTCCTTCAAAGAAAGAAGTATTGATGGTTTTGTTGGCGATCGGCTTCGGAGAATTCCACGTGCCTTTGTTGCTCATTTTCAGCTCACAGAGATCAGAGCCACGTGTAGTTTCCTTGGCGTCGGTCGCTGTGGTGTTGAGTGTCATGATTCCCCAGAGACCGTCTGCGGAAATATAATTCAACGCATCGAATCCGCTCGAATTAACTTTCCCTAATTGATTGGTCACTTCATCCCATTCACCCAATTCAGCATCGTAGCTGGCTTTGTACACATCCTCGAAGAAGGTCTCATCGTCCGGGTTCATTCCTCCGCCCGTCGTATTGTTGCGACGTGAAATGAAGTAGATCGTTTTTCCACTGTCAGCAAGAAGTGCACCGTAATCGTCGTATCCGGAGTTGATGTCCCCGATAATGCGTTGCTTGGTTGCATTTGGTGATTTGGTCAATTCTTCAAGGGCAAATTCACATTCTTTAATATGATGTTCAACAAGCAATACACTGGAGCGGATTTTTGGCATTCGTTCGTTAGCAAGCTGATAGTTGGTCAGCGCAGAATCAATGAATCCTAAACGGTGATAAGCCTGAGCCAGGACGAAGTAGATCTCGTCATTGACTTTTTCATCTCCCAGCGCCATTGCCTGCTTCGCATAACGCAAAGCATAACCGTAATTGTTCATTTTGTAGTGACACTGACTGATCCAGTAATCCGAACGCCAGTTGTACGGGTCCTTGTTGCGTGCTTCACGAAACTTGATGAGCGCTTCCTTAATCTTTCCTACACTGAACATGGTTTTTCCTTCTTCGATCATATACACAGCTGCGGTTTTATCCACCAGGCTGGTTGTTGAATCCGTCGGTCCCGGATCGTAGCTGCCGGCCATTGCAGGGGTGCTGAAAAGAAGTACGAGTGAAAAAATTCGTGTTGTTCGGATCAGGTGTATCATCATGTTGTTGTTTTTAGTGGCACTTGACTAGCAAAAGTTATGCAAAAGAACGCAAAAATCCGTCATTTGCTGCCAATTGATGGCTCAGGTACAGACTTTTTTGAGTGAATGTTGGTTTTCAGATCAACGAGATCATTCATTGCAATTGTGGCAGCTACAATAGCTATGATCGGAGCCGTTGAAGCAGAAAGCCAGAGGAGCAAATGCAAAAGGAATCGGCCGATAACCGTTCCCGGCGCTTCTGAAAAATTCGACCAATCGAAAAGCGCGCCGAGATCAACCGGGACAAGGATCATCAGCGAATAAACACAACCGATGGCGATGGCCAGTCCGCGGTTACTGCGTACAAAGTGGATGCTTTCGTCTACGTCAAGGCGACGTCGCTCGTTGATGTAATCCAGAAAAGCGAAACCGTAATAGAAAAAACCGATCACAAAGGTCAGGTAGAATACCGGCGAAGAACGCGGATTTTCCCAACCGAGAAAGGAAACGATCATGATGATCACGAAGAAAAAATATTCCCACATCAGGTTTCTGACCACAATTCGCATGGCGCGTTTTACGTCGTGTACCAGTTGCTTAAAGTCAAAAGGGTAGGTGTTTCCGGTAAGGATCTTCTCCGTTTTCATGCTGAGATGCGAAAGCAGCGGAGAAAGGATCACTACCACCAGATACTTGGAAAATTTCATGAGCAGAATGGCGATCGAAATTTCGATCATGACATACACCAGGTACCAAACGATCTCGTTCATATTGTCGGCACTCGGGGCAACATAATGTTCCTTGATCATTGCGCCGATCTTGTAAATAATGATCATCAGGATGGCGGGTGCAATCAGGTACCAGTAAAATTTGTGCTCAATAATGAACTTCACTGCCTTAAAATAGGCGCGCATACCGAAGAAGAAATTCCTGATAAATTTCATGCTCAAAAATAATCAAAGGAATTTCAAATCGGTTAATTCGCAAGGCTTTTGTATCTTTGCGCTTTCCTTTTTTTGTGCTTGTGCTCAAAGTTTTGACACAAGCGTTGATTGTCCAATACATCCGAGAAAGATGAATTTTAGCAGTTTAACAGCCATTTCCCCCGTCGACGGTAGATACCAGGGTAAAACCCGTGAATTACAAGCCTATTTTTCCGAGTTCGGACTGATCCGATACAGGGTGCAGGTTGAAGTAGAGTACTTCATTGCCATGGTGGAAAGTGGAGTGAAACCGCTTGCTGATTTCCCGAAGGACACGTATGAAGACCTGCGTACATTGTACCGTGATTTTTCGGAGGCAGATGCCCTGACGATCAAGGATACGGAGAAGGTGACCAATCATGACGTGAAGGCGGTTGAGTATTTCCTGAAGGAAAAAATGACTGCACTTGGACTGGAGAAATACCTGGAGTTTGTGCATTTCGGATTGACTTCACAAGACATTAATAACACTTCAATTCCGCTTTCGCTGAAAGAAGCGATCATGGAACAGTACCTTCCGCTTTTGGATCGATTGATCGGAAAGCTGGAGGAGTTCAGCACCGAATGGAAAGATATTCCGATGTTGGCGCGTACGCATGGTCAACCGGCAAGCCCAACGCGTCTCGGGAAAGAAATCCAGGTTTTCGCAGAACGTTTGAAAGTGCAACGCGCACAGCTTCTGGCCGTACCTTATTCTGCAAAATTCGGTGGTGCCACCGGAAATTTCAATGCTCATTTTGTAGCCTTCGGCGCGAATGATTGGGTGGCATTTGCGAATCATTTTGTGAATGACATTCTGGGCTTGTCGCGCAGCCAAACGACCACACAGATCGAACACTATGATAATCTTGCGGCCCTGTTTGATGCATTGAAGCGGATCAATACAATCATTCTCGATCTGGATCGCGATATGTGGACCTATATTTCCATGGAGTACTTCAAGCAGAAGCTCAAGGAAGGAGAGATCGGATCTTCAGCAATGCCGCACAAAGTGAATCCAATCGACTTTGAAAATTCGGAAGGAAATATCGGTATCGCAAACGCGATCTATGAGCACCTTTCGGCAAAATTACCGGTGTCGCGATTGCAGCGGGACCTGACCGATTCAACCGTGCTGCGCACAATTGGTTTGCCAATGGCGCATACCTTTATTGCGTTTAAATCGACCATGCAGGGACTTGACAAGTTACTGCTGAATGAAGCAGTGTTTAACCAGGATCTGGAAAACAATTGGGCGGTTGTGGCCGAGGCTATTCAAACGGTTTTGCGACGCGAAGGGTATCCGAAGCCTTATGAGGCCTTGAAGGGGCTTACAAGAAAGAATGAGGCTGTCACAAAAGAAACCGTTCACAATTTCGTTGATAGTTTAAATATTTCTTCTGAACTTAAGGAAGAACTTAAGAAGATAACTCCGCAGAATTATACGGGTATTCAGTTGGTTTCGTGACTGTAGCCGTATTTTCCTGGCGGCCAACCTTATGCGAAATTTAAGCATCATTTTATTTTTCTTGCTGTGGTCCTCATGGAGCATGGCGCAATCATACAGCGTGGAATGGAGTGAACTCGAGCCACGAAAGGGTCAGTTGCTCTACCTTCTTCCCAAGGATTCAGGCGATTTCTATGCGCTTCGATGGTCCGGAGGACAGGTGTTCGGTCATTACCAGGTTTCCCACCACAAGGATTTGAAACTGGTCGGATCGTCGCGGATTAAACTTCAGGTAAATGCAAGCATTGCCAATTTTGAAGGTGCGCGCGTGATCGGGGAGCATTTTGTGGTGTTCCTTTCGGACCGCATGGATGGCAAGAACAACTTTTACATGCAGGAGTATTCGGAAGACCTCCGTCCGCTGGGCGATGCCATTTTGCTTGCGTCATTCGATCTGGATCGCAGAGGAGCACGGAAAGGTTGGTTTGATGTCCGTCAGTCCGGAAACGAAAAGTTTTTTGGGGTGGTCTGGGAATTGCCTGGGCATAAAGAGGAACGTGATGTATACGGATTCAAGATTTTTGATACCGACCTTCAACTGATCAATGATGGAGAATACCCTTTGCCATTTGACCCGGATCTTTCGGTGATCCACTCCCATCACATTTCCAATACCGGAGATTATTTTCTGGCGCTGACGGAATACGATGAAGACGAGCGAAAGGTCTTTATCAAAAACCGTTTAAAGTACAAGGCGTTGCACATTTACCATATTGCCGAAGACGGTTTGCTGGATTATAAACTGGACCTGGAAGGAAAGAGGGTTGAAGCGATGGCGATGACCTCAGACGACAAGAATGTGTTCACGATTACCGGGATTTATGGAAAAATGGGTGAGAAAGGGGTTACCGGAGTGTTTCATCAACGGGTGGATCTCACCACCGGAAAAAAACTGGATGAAGGGTTCAAAGAATTTCCGAAGGAATTCATCACGCAGGATTGGTCCGAACGACAGTTGAAACGTCAGCAACGAAGAGAAGAACGTGGACTGGACGAGGAACCGCAGCTCTACAATTACAACATGCGTGAAGCAACCATTCTCGAAGATGGAAGTGTGGTAGGCACGATGGAACAGTATTACATCCAGGTGCGATCGTATGCGGATACACGGAGTGGACAAACGACCAGTACGTATTACTATTATTACAACGATATTATCGCATACCGGATTGACCCGGAGGGCAATTTTTCATGGCTGGCCAAGGTTCCCAAGTATCAGGTGTCAACAAACGATGGAGGGCCGTTCAGTAGTTACGAAAGCTTCATCGATGATGGGAAGGTGTACTTCATTTTCAATGATGATGCGCGGAACTATGATGAATCCGGGAAATTTCTCGAAGGTGAGGATCTCTACACGGCCAGTTATGGCAGAAAGAAGAACGTGGTCGCTCTGGCATCTGTTGACCTGGAAACCGGAGACCAGAAAAGAAAAACTTTTTTTGAACGATCGGAGATCAATGCGCTTGCCGTACCAAAACTATTCGATGTCAATTACTCGACAGGGGAGATGATCCTGTATTCTATTTGGGGGCGCAAAGAAAAGATCGGAGTACTACGGTTTCGCCAATAGTTTACGATAACTTTTGTTTTATCGCGTCTTTTTCTTCCAGCGAAAAATGGTATTCTTTCGGATGAGAAAAGCTCTTGCTGATCAGTCGGTCGATTGTTTTGCTGTCCCGGAAATACTTGCGACACTGCGGACAAATTGACAAGTGCAAACGAATGCCGATACGGTCAACCATCGAAAGGCGTTCGAAGGCTGATCGTTCAAGATCCATGGTGGTTTGCAGGCATGTTTTCATCGTGCAAATTTGTTTTCGAGACAATCGCGCAGAAGCAGCTTTGTCCGGTGGATAATAACCCAGAGGTTAGAAGAAGTAATGTTGAATTCATTACAGATTTCCTCACTTTCTTTTTCCTCCAGGTATTTAGAGCTCAGGATTCCGTTCCATTTTTCAGGAAGTTTATCCATGCATTCCTGTAATTCCCGGATGGTTTCTTCCCTGGTAATTTGGTCTTCGATGGTGGAAACGTCCGGTTTGTTTTTGTCAATGATCCAGTGACGTCCACCGGTTTCCGGGTCGAAAAACTGTGAGATCGGATCGGTGTAACGGGTTTCCGCTTTTCGCCAGTGGTCAATGATCTTACGATTCAGAATACTAGTCAGCCACGTACGTATCTTACTTCGGTGTTCAAAGGTTTCCAGTTTTGACAAGGCCGACACGAAGGTGTCCTGTACAAGATCCTTCGCCAGCTCAAGGTCTCTGAGTTTGGACATGGCGAAAGAGAGCAGGTAATCACTGTGCTCGTCAACCAGTTGTGCTTTGTCGATTTCGGTACTCACGATTGACGAATGTATTTCTTTTTGAAACGTTTGACAAATGTAAAGAGGAGCAAAACAACCGAAACGAATCCGAGGCTGCGTCCGAGAACATTCCCGTACCGGGTGTAAAAAGTCATTTCGTCGTTCAGGTTAATAACCTGTCGGATATGAGCCGGAACCCACCAACCGGTTGCCTGGAGCACATCGCCTCGTTGGTTGATGAAACAACTGATCCCGGTATTTGCTGCCCGAACCACCCAACGACGATTTTCAATGGCGCGTAAACGTGAAAAGCTCATATGCTGTTTATAGCCTGGAGTATCTCCCCACCAACCATCATTTGTGGCCACACAAATCAATTGAGCGCCTTTGCGGCATTGTTCGGCGACCCACTCACCGTAAACGGATTCGTAACAAACAACCGGTGCAAAACGGAAACTGGCAGTCTGCAATATTTTCGGTTCCGGTTCCACGCCCAGCGATACCGAAGTTCCTCCGTTGTCAATGGACCAGTCTTCCAGAAAAGGAAAGTAGTTCGAAAATGGAATGATCTCTACACCCGGTACCAACTTCGATTTATGCACGAAACTCGGGGCATCGTTTGTATCGATTAGAAGCGAAGTGTTGTAATATTCAATGAAACCCGGACCGTCGTTCATTGGGAAGGAGGCACGCGAATGCTTTTTATCAAAGATCTTAATGGTGGAGGCTCCGATATACCAGGGAACATTGTGCAGTCGTCTTCGCTCTGAAGTGAGGAAATGATAGAACGGTAATCGCGGAAGATCATGTTCATAGAACGAAGCGCTGATGGCAGTTTCGGGGGCCACCACGAGGTCGGTATTTTCGGTAACGCTTTCCTCGGCAAGATGCACGAGTTTTTTCAGCTGTGATGCCAGTTCTGCAACAAATTTTTCGTTGTACGGATCAATGTTAGGTTGCAGCGCCACCACTTCGAACGGTCGCTCTTTTTCCTCATAGGAGTAATAGGTGACCAGCGAGATGACAGCGGGAAGCAACAGGAAAATACCTGTTAACCACACCAATGGAGTCTGAATCCGCCAGCTTTCTTTTCGAAAGAAAACGTTCTGCACAATGCGATAAACCATCAGGTTAACTACGAGAATCCAGAGCGTTCCTCCAAAAATTCCCGTGTACGAATACCATTGTACCCAGGAAGGAACGATGCTGAAGAAGTTCCCCATACTCAACCACGTCCACGACATCTCCCAGTTGTGGTGGAAGTACTCGAATGCAATCCAGTAAATGATGAGGGAAAGGTAGCCTTCCTTGCGCCCGACATATTTTTTGGTCAGGTGGTAAAACTGGAATACGATGGACATCAACAGGCTGTTAAGGATGATCGCAAGTGCTGCACCGCCCGCACTGGCGTTCCAAACCCACCAGGTCGATCC
Source organism: Crocinitomicaceae bacterium (assembly GCA_050300995.1). Lineage (GTDB taxonomy): Bacteria > Bacteroidota > Bacteroidia > Flavobacteriales_D > Crocinitomicaceae > UBA4466. Next base: position 8,418 of record JBNKYR010000057.1, read on the forward strand.
CAGGTTAAAGAGGAAGAACGTGAGGTAGGAATGAATGAATACCTTGCCTGAACGGTAATTGGCTTCGAGAATAGTATTTTCCACCAGCAACAACGGAACCCATGCTACGAAAACAAGTGGGGTCAGATTCCCGGTATAAGGAAATGCAACGGTCAGAAGTACGCCTGAAAGGAAGCTGAAAAGGAAACGATGTTTTCGGGCCAATTTTGTCACGGCCTAAAATTAGCCGAAAAAATGAATCGGCGCCTAAATGTTTTGTGTTTCCTCGGATTCAAGAATGATTTTCAGATTGTCGAGCCCCTTTTCCAGATCGGGCCCCAATTCTTCGTCCATGTTCATGAACAGCAGGAAAAAATTCCAGGGCCAGGGTGAGGCTCCGTCGAATCCCCAGGTGACTTTGGTTTTTCCATTGTTCCCGGATTGCGTGGTGAAGTAGGCATTGCTTGTCAGTTCCCATGGTTTTTTGAAGCGCAATTCAAAGTCAATACGCTCACCCTCTGCGATGGAGATGATTTCCTGTTCTCCGGCACCCACATCTTCCTTTTTGCTATCCCAGGAAGCAACAGCACCGATCTGTCCGTCTTCTCCGGTGAGCGACTTTTGCATATTGGGGTCCATCTTATGCCATACACTGAATTCTTCCTGATTCTTGAGGTAACGGACATAGTCGAAAACGGTTCCGCTATCGGCATTGACTTCCACGGTTCGGGTAACGTGGTAATCTTTGCGAACGAAAAGAGCGATGAGAAGGATGAGACAGACCAGAGAGATAAGGAGAATGCCTAATTTCTTGAGGAGTTTCATGGCCGCATTTTAAGAGTAGCAATTTTAATGTACGAAAAAAGAAAAAGGAGCCGGTATTTCCGGCTCCTTTTTTATCAAAGGGGTGTTTTGATCGTTTATTCGAAGATAATCGTCATTTCAACACGTCGGTTTTTCTGACGTCCTTCAGGTGTTGAGTTGTCAGCGATTGGCTGTGTCTCCCCGAAGTAGAGTACAGACAAACGTTCCGCATCAATACCTTTCGATACCATGAATCGCTTCACGGACTCAGCACGTTTCTTGGAAAGTACCAGGTTCGCTTGTGCGTCACCTACATTATCGGTGTGACCTGCAATCTGGAGTTTCCATTCCGGCTTCTTAACGAGTACCTCTGCCAACTCAGTCAATGATGGGATAGACTCATCCTTGATGATATCCTTCGCTGTTTCGAACTCGAGGTTTTCGAAGGCAGTCTTCAGGATTTCCTGAACTTCCTTCTCAATCTCAGGACAACCTTCGTTCGATACAGGTCCCGGAGTATTAGGACACTTGTCATCTTTATCGAGTACACCATCCTCATCTGTATCCTGGTAAGGACATCCGTCATTTGCACGAGGTCCGGCAATGTATGGACACTTATCATCCTTATCGAGGAGACCGTCACCATCTGTGTCTGGCCATGGACAACCATTGTTCTCACGTGGACCAAATTCAGTCGGACATTCATCGATGAAGTCGAAGAGACCGTCACCATCTGTATCAGGACATCCGTTGTTCACCACAGGACCAGGAACTTCAGGACAAGCATCATCCTCATCTTTAATTCCGTCGCCATCCGTATCCGGACATCCTTTGAATTCTTTCAGACCTGGTACATCCGGGCAGTCGTCGTTCTTGTCGATGATGCTATCGTTGTCTCGGTCCGGACATCCTCTGTACTCATGTGGACCGGCTTCTTCAGGACATGCATCATCCTTATCCGGCAGACCATCACCATCGGTATCAGGACATCCGTTAAATTCAGGCAATCCCGGATCGTTCGGGCAGTGGTCGTCGATATCTTTGATACCGTCGCGGTCCGTATCCGGACATCCGCGGAATTCCCAAAGTCCCTGAACAACGAGGCATGAATCCAGTTTGTCAGAAACAAGGTCACCGTCAATATCACTAGGATGTACATAAAGGATTGGGAGACGCAGACCTGCATAAACTTCCGCACCACTTACTTTACCGGAAGCAAAGAGTGTTCGGAAATCTGTTACACCAACGGAGAGTGGTCCCAAACGGGCACCGAGTCCGGCCTTGAATCCTGAGTAAGTGTTGTAAGAAATCGGAATACCGATTCCTGCCCAGGCGTAATCAAATGTAGGAGTAATGGACACCTGGCTCGGTACACGCACGCGGTGCGGGTTCTTACGGTTCTGAATGTTGATGATACCTGTAGCATTCACATAAAACCATTTCCAGATGTTGTAATCAAACTGGAGGCTAACAGCAGTTGGTAACTGCATGTAGAATGTATTCTGGTTGTCTGAGGACGAGGTGATTCCGTTCCCTGGCAATTTGATCAATGAGTCGATAGATTCATCGATATCCGTCAGGCTGTTATCACCCTTGAAGGCTGTACGGAAATTGAAGTTTGTAGCATTCACGCTGAAATCCTGGCTCAGACTTCCTTTTTGGTATTTCATACCACCAATGTCGAGAATTGAAACACCGGCACGGATCGTATATTTCTCCATATCTCTTCTCCAGAGATTTGTTTCACCATCCATGTCGTATTTGTAATCTTTCCATTTCGGACGCCATTCGTAAATGAATCCGAGGTCTCCACCGATTCCCAGTTTGGAATTCATCTGGAGCGGATTGAAGGATGTTTGGTTACCGGAACCAATGTCTTCAAGGATTCCGCTGGAGTGACCATAAGAGAAATCACCGGATACATTCGAGAATGTGCTGTCGTTGAGTACAGTATAATCGAAATTGTCAGTGTGCATGTAAGCTGCAGTGTATCCTGCAAGGAATTTAAGGTTTACACCGGCTTTCATGAAGTGCTCACCGTCGTCTTTCAGTACGTGCGAGTAAACAAGACCGTATTCCATCCATGACATGTGGTTGAAATCAAGTAACTCTTCATTGAAAGGCTGATTCCAGAGAGAAGTGGCGAAGTTTACCGCGTCCGCCGAATCACTGAGGAAGTCACGCTCCAACAGGTTTGCAAAATGCGGATCTACATCATCAAGGTTGGTGATCGAACGGAACTTCACTTTCGCCCCAACAGCAATTTTTCGGTTGATGTGGAACATAAAATTGAGCACGTCGATCTGAACGTTATTGTAGAGCCCTACTGTTTTCGTTGAATTCAGATCAAGGTAACTACGTGTCAGGACATCACTGTTAAATGATGAATCCGGATTAGCGGCCCAATCGTTGTATTGGTTCGAACCTCCCGGGGCATAATAAGTATCCAGCTCATTACTTGGATTTACATCCGGACGAAACGACTTGAGCCACCATTTCGGCATTTGCTTGGTGTCCAGATATCCGGCATTTGTGTAGGTGTTGAAGCTGAAGCTTCCGAGGTTGATGTCGACTTTGAATCGACCGTCTACGAAGCTTGCCGGGTTGAGGTCGGTCCCCATTACTCCGGAATAATTGCTGTGTGCAATCCCCAGGTAGTTTTGAGAAAACCCAAGAAGAGAGACACCCACAAAGAAGAGGGTAATCAGTCCTTTGATTGATTTCATAATTGAGTAGTTTATATAAGTTTAGTTTTCAAAATACTGAACGATAAACTGATCGACAACAGTGGTCACGATCGTGGTATTGGCTTCCGAACTCAGGACGACCTTTGTCTGGCCTTCCATTGGCTCGTGCTTCAACCGGACACCATCCAATGCATACAAATATACATTATTCTCCAAACCATCTATGATCGCTGTGGTGGTTTTTCCTGATTCAAAGGTTTGAACGAAAACGTCACCGATTTCATTGAACGGAAGATTGATGTGGCTGAATGGAATCCCTTCGGGGTTCAGTAAGTGGACTTCATTGGCTGCCTGTATTATGATAATCGGCGACCTTCCGTCCTGTTGAATGCCCAGCAATCTGGCGTGCTGGAAAGACTGGTAATTATGACGGATTCCTTTTTGTGAGAGCTTGAAAAGCGTTCCGTTATCCATTCCATATTGGAAAAGCTCGTTGGGAACTTTGAGGGCTGCACAAGCTGTGGGAAGCTGGAATTCCCGGTGTGCCTTGTTGTTGTCAAGGTTGTACATCACAAAGTTTCTGTCGTTGGCAAATCCTGCAAAAAGCGTGTGCTGGCTCGCCCAGACATCCACAGGACGTGTTACAGGGAGAGAGAGTTTTATCACGTTCAGTTCGCGCCCTTTTGAGTCGAAATGGAGCACTTCATTTTCTTCAGTGACCTGAAGGAAATAACTCTGGCCTTCCCAGCGATAGAATTTTACCGGCAAAGTGGCTACCTGTTCGAATTTCACAGGGAAACCAGGGATTTCGTCGCCGTTCAGATTCCATAGGTGGATCTCATCCTTTGTATTAACCAGCACAAACCGTTCCCCGGTTTGGTAGAGGTCAATGAGCTGAACACCGCCCAGAATTTCACCTTTTACCCGTTTCGACCAGGACAACTTTCCGTCCTTGAATCGCGTGATCTCTCCCTTTTTTCCAACGGCTACGACGTTTCCATCCCGTGGCAGAACTGCAAAATCCAACACATCGAAACCGCAGTTCAGTGCAAGCGATTTCTTATTCGGCTTCTGATCGGCGATCATTGTTTGGACGCCCATTTGGGTCTCCAGTAATTTTCCGTTGTACACGGCTTTGGAAGACGAGTGGTCTTTGGTGACGATCCGTTCGGAAACAGAGCGTGGCAATGAACCGTAAATGCGAAAACGGGCAGCTTTGTTCAAAGCGATGGTATTCCCCAATTTGAAATCACCGATGATCTTGTCACATATCGAAGAGTCTTCTGCAATGACAACCAGGTCTTCCAGGTACTTGACATAATAGTCGCGATTGCCCGATGGAAAATCACTTGTGAGCCGGTGATCAAATCGTTCTTCGTCCTGCGTCTGGCTCAGGTCATTCAGTACCAATACGGGATCCTGACCATCGATATAGTCCGAAATAAGCACATTGGCGCCTTCGTATTCCAATTCCAGAAAGCCGTTTTGCATCCAGCGATACATTGGTCCCTGTGCAAAAACACTGTCGATGCCGGCATAATAATCGCGTTCAAAAAAATGATAACGACTGAAATTGGAAGTCACAATACCAGCAAACAGTACCTCGTCTTTAACTTGTTTCCCTTGTTGGATGTCATCGTTGTAGGTCACATAGTCAATGCGTTCGTTCCCCCGGAAGTAAATATCGGTCACCGATTTTACACCGTCTTCTTTGGCGAGATGAATGACCGATGCACTGGCCCGTTTGTCGTAGACGTAGGGCGCATTTTCCTTCGTGTTCCGCGCAATTTCTCCCCGATAAATGTAGAGTGCCTTTTTGTAATAGCGTCCCTGGAGACTTCCGGCGCTGAAAGATCCTGATTCGATTTCCGGTTGCACTTCGGAACCGTTAAATAGTTCTTTGATAGACGCGGCTGACCAGTTTTCCGGTTTCTTCAGAAGCAGGTGTGCCTGATTTGCGCTCAGGTAGGCAGATGCAAAGGTTGTAGCGTTCAAAGACCGGTAGACATCTGACAGGGGAGCATTGGCAAAATCGGGTAAAACGTCAACGCTGACTTCTTCAGGTCGATTGATGATCAACAGTTTTTCATCGGTGATCCCAAAAAGGAACTCGGGATCGTAGTTGTTGGTTTCATTGAAGATATCCAGCGCCACATAGCCAATCCAGGCCAGACTGACGATAAGCGTGATACCGATGAAGATGCGATTCAGCATTCGGAAACTATTTCATTCAAAATTAGTCAGAATGAAGTCCGCAAGGGAAAACATTTGCGCTAGAATTCAACAACGCAATGTTCAATCGAAAAGTGATAGTTGTTCAGCCGGAAGCAAGGTGAACGATTGCCGGTGATATTTGCAGGCACCGTGCTTTCGGATCCCATCCCTGTGTTTCGGTGTCGGGTAGCCTTTGTTCCGGTCCCAGTCGTACATCGGAAATTCGTGGTGAATCTTCTCCATGTACTCATCGCGCCAGGTTTTTGCAAGAATGGAAGCGGCAGCAATGGAAAGGTATTTTCCGTCCCCTTTGATGATGCATTCATGCGGAATATCGGGATAGGGAATGAAGCGATTGCCATCGATCAACAGAAATTCAGGTCGCAATTTTAATTGGTCGATGGCCCGGTGCATAGCAATGAAGCTGGCCTTCAAAATATTTAATTCGTCGATTTCGGCCTCATGTACAAAGGAAACGCCATAGGCCAGTGCTTCCTGCTCAATAATGGGGCGTAATTCATTGCGCTGTGCCTCCGACAGTTTTTTTGAATCGTTCAGTAAATCATTCTGAAAATCAGCCGGTAAAATAACCGCGGCTGCCACCACAGGTCCGGACAGGCATCCTCTTCCGGCCTCATCACAACCCGCTTCGATAGCATTCAAATGGTGGTATGATAATAGATTTCCCATTCAGGATAAAGTTGGCAAAAAAATTGTAGTTTAGCCATGGAATACAACTTTTGAGTTTGTTTTTCGTCTTATCATTAAACTATTAGCGATGAAGAAATTTTTGTACACGTTTATTGTCCTTGTAGGTTTTGCAACTGTAGGATTTTCGCAGGACCGTATGAATGTTGCTGCTTCTGAAGGAAAGGAAGCATTGGCTGCAAGTAAGGTATCGGGAGATTACGTATTTACGTTGCCCGCTTCCGTAACTCAGGAAATGGTAACCAAGAATGCAACGTATTACACGTCTTACTTTAGTGTATCCTTTGATGCAGCAACGCACAAGGCAAGTATTCACATGGTTTACAATGAAGGGCAGTCACGTTCGGTAATTATTCGCTTCCTGTCTTCCTGCGGTGTTGACCACGTTGGAGTGGATGGTGAAAACGTCGTCATGTACGACTTTCTGAGTAAGTACCTGCAATAAACGATACAACACGAAATATGTGAAAAAAGCTGGCTTTAAGCCGGCTTTTTGTGTTTTTATTATTTAAAATTCATCACTTCTTCCGATATTTGCACAAACTAAAAAACAAACACATGAAAAATTTCGGAATTGCCCTTTTCCTTCTTGTGTTGCTTGGATCGAACGTTTCATGCGCTCAACAAGGCAACAAGGAGAAACTGGGAAAAAGCTACGGTCCGGTAAAAGTTGATGTATCCAAAGCATTGAGTGTTCAGGAAATGTTGGATGCATATCACGGTCAATCAGGTGAAATGGAGTTTACATTCGAAGGAAAACTGACTGAGGTTTGCTCTAAAGCTGGTTGCTGGATAAATGTTGATAAAGGAAACGGAGAAACATTTATGGTGCGTTTCAAGGATCACTTTACAATTCCGACAGATACGAAAGTTGGTACCGAGGCTTATCTGCACGGAGTGCTGTTCCAGGATACCATTTCCGTGGACATGTTACGTCACTTCGCCGAAGATGCGGGAAAGAGCAAGGAAGAGATCGAAAAGATCAATGAGCCGAAATATGAACTCGGATTTACCTGTGACGGTATTACGCTGAAGAAATAGAAATTTCTATTCCAAAATAAGAGAACGGCGCTGATTATTCGGTGCCGTTTTTTTCTTCCAGTACATTCTCAACGTCCGGTTCCTGCGGCGGAAGATTTTTCATGGTTTCATGAAAACGGACCTTTTCCCGAATCGCAGCATCGAGTAAAAAACCAAGTACAATAGAGATGAGCACATACCCTCCGAAATAATAAAGCCCGAAAAGCACATTTGCATCCATTTCCACTCCGGGACTCATATTCGCAAAGCTCAGATAGGCAAGAAATGCTCCTACGACAAATACATCTGCCATACTCCATTTCGCAATGTAGGAAAGGAACTTCCGGAAACGCTTCATGCCGTGAACCGGAAGGATGAGAATGAAAAGCGTAAAAAAGAGCTTAACGCAGGGGACGATCACGGAAAATGTTCCGATAGCAGCTGCAACGGGTTTGTTTCCGGATTCCCATAACAGTGAAATAACGTCAAAGATGCCCTTATTCTGGTAATAGAAGTAGGTGTATCCGGGAAATACCTTATCAAAACCGAAGTCTTCGCTGGCATTGTCGCGCAGATAACTCTGACTTTCACCAACGAGTTCTTTTGCGGTTTCTGCCCACTCCTCTCCGTATACCGGGACATATTTAATATAATCCGCCAGGTCGCTGACTTCACTCATGTGATTCACAATATCTTCGAAATAGGGGAGGTCCTTCGGTTTGACGTAGACTTTGATGGTCAGGTCTTCCTTGAAGGCGGCCATTTCAAGAATGGGATTCATGATGCCTTCTGCCAGCAATGCGAGTCCAATGAAGACAAATGCCATCGTAAGTCCATAGTAAATGCGGCGGATATACAGCAGAGCAATCAACAGCAGGAAGCCCACGCATCCGAAAAGCAGGTAATTCCCATAATGGAGGGCGTTCGCGTAGTGTTCGTCTCCGCGTTGAACGGCAGCATCAAACAATTCCTTTTTTTCCTGCCAGGCGGTTTCACTGAACACCCAATCGCGGAAGGAGAGCAAACGATCATTGAAATTAAGGATCTTAATGATTTCCTGCTTTTCCGCTTTGAACAATTCAGATTCCGTATGGCTCTGGGAAACGAGATACAGGGCGCCGATAATGAACAGAGTGCCCAACACCAGTCCGGGAATGCTGTTGATCTTCTTCATGAAAAATTATTTTCACCTAAAATAAGGAAAATCAGCCCAGCTCACTAAGCCGATAGAGGGATAGAAAAAAGTCCCGGATTTCCGGGACTTTATCTTTTAGAAACAATAATTATTCGCTTCGATCAGCTTCGAGGCGATCAGTTGTCGTGCCTCTTTGATGTTGTAAGGTTCTGTTTTTGTAAAGCGCTTCAGTCCCATCA